>JANYEF010000036.1 GCA_025363325.1 Nitrospira sp.
ATTACCGATCCCGGAACCGGATTAGAAAAATTAGCCGCAGAGCACCAGTTCTGGCGGATTTTTAGCAGTCCGCCGGACATCGGTGGACGGTATTCGGTCCTATCGTATTTTGGATTAGTCCCTGCGGCCCTGATGGGGGTCGATGTCACACGATTACTCACACGGGCCACAGCCATGGCTCAGGCCTGTCAAATCCAGCCCTCGCTTGGACAGAACCCCGGTGCCGACCTTGGTGCAGCGATGGCCTCAATGGCCCAAGCAGGTCGCAATAAGATCACCCTGATCGCATCACCGCAGATCACCGCATTTGGTTTGTGGGCGGAACAGCTCCTCGCAGAAAGCACCGGCAAGGAAGGAACCGGCCTCATTCCCGTGGCAAATGAACCGATCGTCTCACCGACCACCTATGGCACGGACCGGCTCTTTGTCTATCTGAGGTTGAAGGGAGATCAGAATAGACAGCTCGACCGACAGATCGCTGGGCTTGCACGACAGGACCACCCAATATTGACGCTCACACTCCAAGACCGTTACGATCTCGCGGCAGAGTTTTTCCGGTGGGAAGTCGCCACCGCCCTGGCAGGCCACCTCCTGGGGATTCATCCGTTCGATCAACCGAACGTCCAAGAAAGCAAAGACAATACAGCCCGCGTACTGGCAACCGTTCAATCCACCGGCCGGTTGCCGAAACAGACTACCGCGACCGCGGCACAAGCCGCGGCACAACTCAAGCGACAATGTCGATCGGGTGCCTACGTCGCCATCTTGGCCTATACGACACCCTCCTCCAAAATGGAACAGGCCATTCGATCGCTCCGAAGAGCGCTCGTCTCCCATCACCATGTGACCACGACAGCCGGCTATGGCCCGCGCTATCTCCATTCGACAGGCCAACTCCACAAGGGGGGACCGAGAGTCGGAATTTTCCTAGAACTCGTCGATCGGATGATTCCGGATCTCAACATTCCCGGAAAACTCTTCACCTTTCGCACGCTCGCGCAGGCTCAAGCTGCCGGCGACATACAGGCGCTACAAGCTCATGAGCAACAGGCCATCCTCTTACCTTTGGGCAAGAACCCCATCGGGACGATTCAGGCTCTGACGAAGTTCCTCGTTCCTCGTACGCCGGCTCGTCGTTCAACCATACGGCCCACCAAAGGCAGGCGCATCCGGAAGAAATAAGATGGCCCGCTCCCCCGAGATCCGCATCTCTCACGACAGTGAAACCTGGGCCGCGGCAGCAGCGGAACTCGTGCACTTGGTCGGCAAAGAAGCCGTTCGCGCAACTGGTCAATTTCTCATCGCCCTCTCCGGCGGCACGACGCCGGAAACCCTCTACCGAACCCTGGCCTCTCCCGCCTTCGCCGATCGCTTCGATTGGTCCAGGACCATCTTTTTTTTTAGTGACGAACGCTGCGTCCCTCCGGATGATCCTCGGAGCAACTACGCCTTGGCCCACAAAACCCTGTTCATCCCTCTGAACATTACGCCCTCACAGGTCTATCGTATGGCAGGGGAATCTCGTGACCCAGAGGCGGCGGCCTCTGAGTACGAACAGCAGTTGCGTCTTGCGGCAAATACCTCACCATCGGTCCAGCCATCCCTTGATCTCATCCTCTTAGGGTTAGGCGAAGACGGGCACACGGCCTCTCTGTTTCCTGGGTTACCAGCTCTTCGGGACAACCAGCGCATGATTGCCATGACCCAATCTCCGAAGGATCCCCCGACCAGACTGACCATGACCCTAGGTGTGATCAACCAGGCGAGTGTGATACTGTTTCTCGTTACGGGAGCCGGCAAAGCAGGAGTCGTAAGAGCCATCCTCGATCCGAAGATCGAGGCAGAACGACAACTCCCGGCCGCGCTGGTCGAACCAGAGGGAGGTCGCCTCATCTGGCTCCTCGACCGAGCTGCGGCATCCGAGCTTCCAAGACATCAACAGCGGACGAGCACATGAGGGCAGGATGATTGTTGCCGGAGATATCGGGGGCACAAAAACTCACTTGGCCCTGTTCGACTGGAAGAAGGAGCGCGTCGATCCCGTCCGATTGGAGTCATTCCACAGTGCCGATTACACCTCGCTCGAGGACATGCTCACTGAATTTCTCGTCCCGCCAAAGCCCCCGACAGCCATCGACGAATTCGCAACCGAGAAGAGCGCCGTTGCCGAGCCGGAATCGGAGCGCTCAGCGGAAGAACCTCTGAAGATCGACGCGGCCTGTTTCGGCATCGCCGGCCCCGTCATTCAGAACCGTTGTCAGACGACCAACCTCCCGTGGGTGGTCGATGGCGCAACGCTGGCAACACGTTTCAACATACCGAGAGTGACGCTGCTCAACGATCTCGAAGCCATGGCCCACGGAATTCTCTTGCTTAGACCGGACGAAGTCGAAATCCTCAACGCCGGAACTCCTCCACTGCACAACCAGGCGCTCGCCCTAATCGCGGCGGGAACCGGACTGGGAGAATCCATCCTCTTCTGGAACGGCTCGCGCTATCAGCCTATGCCGTCGGAAGGCGGCCATGCTGACTTCGCACCGAACGATGACAACGAAATTGAACTGCTGCGCCATCTGCGCAGTAACTACCTGCACGTGAGTTACGAACGTGTGTTGTCTGGTCCCGGCCTGCATGCCATCTATGACTATGTGCGGGACAGCAAGAAAAATGAGCCGACCTGGCTCTCGGAACAAATCAAAGCCGGCGACCCTGCTGCAGTGATCGCAGCAGCCGGGCTCAAGGGGCAGGCAGACATCGCTAAGCAGGCGCTCGACCTGTTCGCCTCCATCTATGGCGCCGAAGCCGGCAATCTTGCCTTGAAGGCCATGGCACTCAATGGAGTGTATCTGGGCGGCGGCATCGCACCGAAGTTGCTGGCCAAACTGAAAGACGGAACATTCATGAAGGCCTTCACCAACAAAGGCCGCTATAAACGCTTGATGAGTTCGATCCCGGTCAAAGTGGTGATGAATCAGCAGACCGCCTTACTCGGCGCCGCATCCGTCGGCGCAGCCCTCTCCCATACCCCCGCATCATGATGAGCAACCAGGACCTCGATAGCCTGAAGAAAGCCGCCGCGTTAACAGCCGTCGAATTCGTCCACGACGGGATGGTCGTTGGCCTTGGGACTGGCTCAACGGCCAAGCATATGGTCATCGCGCTGGGGGAAAAGGTCCGTGCGGGGATGACACTTCGCGGAGTCCCCACGTCGATGGAAACGGCCACACTCGCCAGGCAGCAAGGAATCACCCTCATCGACGCCGATAATGCCTGGGTAATCGATGTCGCGATCGACGGGGCAGATCAGGTCGATCCTGGCTTCAATCTCATCAAGGGCGGAGGTGGCGCGCTCCTGAAAGAAAAGATTGTCGCGGCCTCCGCCAAGCAGTTCATCGTATTGGTCGATCAGACCAAACGAGTCCCCGTATTGGGGGGATCATTCCCGCTCCCCATCGAGGTGATCCCTTTCGGCTGGGGAAGTACGGCACGAGAAATTGAGGCCCTCACAAAGAGCCGTGTGGTACTCAGAGAACGCAACGGAGCTCCGTTCAAAACCGAGGCCGGCAATATGATTGTGGATGTGCACCTTGCGCGGATCGACCAGCCGCGAGAGCTTGAAATCGCTTTGAACCACATTCCCGGAGTCGTCGAGACCGGCCTCTTTGTCGGACGAACAGACCTGCTCATCGTGGGCACCGCCAACGGAGTCGAGACGTACCCTGCGACAAGGACATGACTGAGCCGATCAGCAGGCGACAGACCCTACAGGCCCTCACGAAGCATGTCCGATTACTCCTTACCATTCCAGTTACATCGTGCGTCAGCTCGTGCCTCTACAGCTCCTTCGTGCAAGCGGCTACCGAACGACCGAAAGGTGAGGGTATGAACCAGGACTCTGCTCCAGGCACGCTCGACCCATACCGGCTTCCGAGACATGTGGTTCCGGTTCGCTACGATCTGCGATTGGAGCCGGACCTGGCGGCCGCACGCTTTGCTGGGCAGGAAACCATTACCCTCACGGTTCATCAGCCGACATCTGAAATCGTCCTCAACGCCATTGAGCTCGACATCACCTCGGCGCAGATTACAGGAGATTCAGGCCCAGCGAGACAGGCCACGATGGCGTCGGATGCATTACTCCAGCGTTGCCATCTCACATTCACCGAGCTTCTCTCGCCAGGTATCTGGCGACTGACAATCACTTTCTCCGGCACACTCAACGACAAACTCCGTGGTTTCTATCGTAGTACCTACAAAGACGAGCATGGTGCGACTCACAACATGGCCGCGACACAATTCGAAGCCACCGATGCCCGCCGGGCCTTTCCCTGCTGGGATGAACCGGACTTTAAGGCCGTCTTTGCGACGACGCTGGTCATCGATCCAACGCTAACCGCAGTCTCCAACACCAGGGTCACTTCCGAAACACTTGCGAGTGGGAAGAAGGTAGTGCGCTTCGCCGATACGATCAAGATGTCCACCTACCTGGTCGCGTTCATCGTAGGCCGGATCGAACCGACTAAACCGGTGATGGTCGGCCAGACCCCGCTTCGCTTGTGGGCCGTCCCTGGTAAAGGGCATCTCGCTCGATTTGGCCAAGACATTGCGGCGGCATCGCTCTCATATTTTGAGAGCTATTATGGAATCCCTTACCCCGGCGACAAGCTGGACCTGCTCGCCATTCCTGACTTTGCCTCCGGGGCCATGGAAAACCTGGGCGCCATTACATATCGTGAAACGGCTTTGCTGGTCGATCAGCAGAGCGCCACCCACGGCGAACTGGAGCGAGTGGCCGATGTGGTTGCGCATGAAAACGCGCACATGTGGTTTGGCGATTTAGTCACCATGTCCTGGTGGAACGGACTCTGGTTGAACGAAGCCTTCGCTACCTTCATGGAAATGCTGGCCGTCGACGCTTGGAAACCGGAATGGAAACGATGGGACAGCTTTAGCGTCTCACGCGCCGCAGCCTTTTCAGTAGACGGACTGCACAGCACGAGACCGATCGAATATCCGGTGCAGGCCCCCAAGGATGCCGACGCGATGTTCGACGTCCTAACCTATGAAAAGGGCGCGTCGGTGCTCCGGATGTTAGAGCAGCACATTGGACCGACGGTCTTCCGCGACGGAGTCCGCGACTACTTGCACGCGCATGCCTATGGAAATGCAGGCACGAACGATCTCTGGGTTTCGCTGGGGAAGATCGCCAAACAGCCAGTGCCTGAACTCATGAACGGTTGGATTTTCCAACCAGGGTTCCCGCTCGTGACCGCCACTGTCAGTCCGTCATCCGAGCTCACGATCAGACAACAACGGTTTAGCTACCTGAGCGACGAGCAGTCCAGCCCCTCAACAGATCAGCGATGGCAGATTCCGCTCCAGATGCGAGTCACCGCCGGAGGCAAGATCAACACCTCACGCATGTTGCTGACGGAGAAGGACACGACCATCCCGCTCCCTCACGATTGGGAGTCAGTACTGATCAACGAGGGAGGACATGGCTTCTATCGGGTGCGCTATGCAGCAGACTTGCTCGATCGGCTCCTGAACACCGGTATCGACCGACTCGCCGCCACCGAGCGGTTCAACGTCATCAACGACGCCTGGGCCACCACCGTCGCCGGCCTCATGCCCCTCACGGACTATCTTGACCTGACAGCCCGCTTCACCGCGGAGCGGGACAAGAATGTCTGGGCTGTGCTACTCGACTCCTTCTCCTTTCTGAACCGGATCATCACCGTGGAGGATCGACCGGCGCTCGAAGCGTTCGTACGCGGTCGGGTCGGTCCTTCCGTTGCCGCGTTGGGTTGGGTACCTCGAAGCGGCGAGAGCGAAGGGACGAAGCAATTACGGGGTGAATTGATCGGTGCACAGGGGAAACTCGGCAACGATCCTGCCATCCAAGATCGCGCAGCCGAGCTGTACCGGGCCTACCGCAACGACGCGGCCGCCGTTGATCCCAATGTCGTTCCCTCACTCGTCGCGATCCTCGCGCATACGGGCGACGCAACCCGGTACGACGAATTTAACGAACGGTTTCGCACCGCCGCCACACCGCAAGAAGAACGACGCTATCTCTTTTCGCTCGCGGCATTCCAGCCTAAGGCATTGCTCGAACGCACACTCGCCCGCACCATCAGTGGAGAAATCCGCACGCAAGACGCGCCGTTTCTCGTCAGCGCCATCCTGGGCCATGTCTATGGCAGAGAATTGGCCTGGGCTTTTGTGAAAACGAACTGGGAGAAAATGGACCAATTGTTCCCCAAACAAGGGCTGCGCCGCATGTGCGGCGGGATCGTCAGCCTGGCCACACCTGAACTCGAACGGGATGTGCGGGAGTTCTTCATCTCGCGCCAGATCGATCTGGGCGGGAAAACCTTGGAACAGTACTTGGAGCATCTACGGATTATGGTGAACGTGCGGGAACGGGATGGAATCGTGCTGCGTCGGTACCTCCAGGCCTCTCGGTGAACGATCGCAGACAATTCGTTGTCGAGCTGACAGCACATTGGCAGTTGTTTGCTTCGTTTTAAGCCCCCGAATGAGGACTTGTCGTTTCGCCTGGGAAGCCTCTACAATATCTCTGAGCTGAGCAGGCCGCAATCGTCTCTCAATGCGAATTCACGTGGGCGTTGTCCGACCATGCACACCCAGAACTGTCCTAAGTGCGGGACAGCGAAAACAAAACTGGCCCCTCGATCGGGAGTCACAGACCGACTCCTCGGCACCTTGACCATCTATCCCTTTCGCTGTCAGCTCTGTACCCATCGCTTTACAACCTTCCTCGGCAAGCTCAAGACCAATCCTCGTCGCAACTATGAGCGTGTCCCGGTCCAGTACTCGGCACAGGTCCGTCCGGTTCACGATCCGACCCGGCGGATCGTGGTTGAAGGGACGATGGTGAATCTGTCTCTCCGGGGATGTCGTATCAGAACGAGTCAGCGCCTCCCGATGGGATGCCACGTGATGCTGGAACTTCAGTCCGGCGAGTATGATCTCCCCATCATGATCGACGAGGCGATTGTGCGGGCCCGCTTTACCGACGGGGTTGGCCTCCGGTTTTCAAGTTTCCTCCGCTCGGAGGAAAGCCGCCTCCGCCGCATCCTCGACCTGCGTCTTCCCGATCACGCAATCTAATTGTCGATTCGCTCCCTCTTCGTACCTACTCAGGTGTTCAGGCTGAAGGCTACACATTATCTCGCATCGTTCCCTTCAGTCTAAAAGCCTTCAGCCTATCTACCTGAGTAGGTACGAAGAGGGACGCGCATGCTTCTTCCTTGCCTCTTGCCACTGGCAAGGGCTGACCTGGACGCGCTGCGCTTAAATGGAGTATAACGCTTAGGTACGTATCGGGAGATGAAAGGATGTGACCATGAAAGCCTACCGGTTCTCGGCCGTTGTTGAGAAAGACTACGATGGCTACTTCGCCTTTTGTCCTGAGATTCAAGGGTGTTACACCCAAGGGGCAACCCACGAGGAAGCTCTCCAAAATTTGAAAGACGCTACCCGCCTCCATGTTGAAGATCGGATTCAGGCGGGTGAGGAGATTCCACAGCCTGAGTCAATCAGCCTGACTTCGTTGGAAGTGGCGGTGTGACCGAGAGGCTCCCACGAATCACTGCGGCGGAGGTAATACGGGCGCTTGAGAGGGCCGGCTTCTCTTGGTCAGGCAGAGTGGGAGTCACAAGATCTACAAAAACCGTGGAGGGAAAAGAGTCACCGTTCCATTTCATGCCGGTGTGACGTTACATCCCAAGCTCCTCAGAAGCATTCTGCGCGATGCAGATTTGACGGTGGACGAATTCCAACAATTCTTGAAATAGCGGACACGCCCGCACCTCCCGGAGCGACCCAAGATTGCCTCGGCTGACGAAGGGCGGTAGCGGGATGACCTGACCGATCTCCGTGCTTGCGCATCGTGCACTTCGGAAATGCAACGGGTGATGACGCGCGCAGTTAGGGATGAGTCAGGCCACCCCCACGAGGAGAAAACGAGCAAGCTTGGAAGGAGCATTACGTCCCCTTTTCATTTTCCAGGACGACGGCAAGACCAATAAGTCAATAGTCATGTCTGACCCCAGGGGGATGACCCCAGGGGGAGGGGATGGCTACGCTGACATTCTCCGTCGAGCGATGGGCATCCAAATGAAACGCCTGTTGGTCTTCCTTTTCAGCATTGCACTTTCAGTTTGGTGGAGTGCTGGCCCATTATTTGCCAAAGATTTCAAGCGGCAGCAACCCTCCCAAGGGGCCCTCGACACCCAGTTGCTGCGTGCCATCAAATCTTTTCCTCAGAAGAGCAGCTTGACCCAGATCAAACGCCTTCTGAAGCGCGGCGCAAATTCCAATGCCTCGTTTCCAGCAGAAGGCCCTCTACTGGCATTTGCCCTCTGCTCAACTAATATCAACCTCGTGAATCTGCTCCTTGATCATGGGGCAAAACTGGCTTTTGAGACGCTATCAATCAAGGTATGTAAAGTAGCGCAGTCTCAGAAATTTATGGATGCCGTGGTGCACGCTTTCGTCGCTCATGGTGCGTCCCTTTCAAAACACATCCCCCTCTACCCAGACAAACTCTATTACCAACATAGGTACAAAGGTCCACCTTTATTCGAAGCTGTGCAGGATAAGAATATCTTGCTGGCAAGAAGTCTTCTGAAGGCGGGGTCGAATCCGAATGAGCAAGGAGATGTGGGGTGGACTCCGTTGGAGATAGCTATCGAAAACAGGTTTGACCTAGCCCGTGACACTCTGCTCGAACATCCGAAGATCCACATTCGTGCCGAGACGTTCCAGCATGTAATCGAGCGAAGCGGGACTGCAGGTCTCGTTCGGCGGCTTATCAGGCAGGGCGGGAATCCCAACGAGCTGAACTATGCGCACGAAACACCATTGCTGATGGCCGCTGAACATGGATACGTCGAGATCCTGGATCTCCTTCTCAGAGAAGGGAAGGTGGACATTAATCAGCAAGGAGAACGTTGTCAGACTGCGTTGAGTAACGCGGCGAGGTATGGGCATATGGAGGCCGTGAAGTTTTTGCTCGCTCAAGGGGCTGACATCAATATTCCATGTGGCGGTGAATATGAGTCCTCACCCTTGGAATGGGCTCTCTATGAGAAGCATCCAGAGATTGCCCCTATCCTTCTGGACGCAGGAGCTTTGGTTTCGGATCGGTCGATCGGCCACAACAAAGCGTTGCCGTTAGCTGTCTCTAATGGCTATGACGAGATTGTGAAGCGGATGCTCGCGATGGGAGCACCTGTCGATACAAAACAAGGACCAGAGCGAACCACTGCTCTTATGGAGGCAGCATATCGTGGGCAGCTCGATATGGTCATGATGCTAGTCGAAAGGGGAGCCGCTATGAACGAGTTCAGTAAGCCAGAGTGTGGTGGACTTGGATGTGACACATGGACTCCGTTTTATGGGACCTCTCTCATGTGGGCCACGAGAAACGGACATATCGAGGTTGCCCGCTACTTGCTTGAGCACGGCGCTGACCCAGATCTGGCGAATTTTGCACATGAAACAGCTTATACGCTGGCACTTAAGCTCAATCATGAAAAACTGTTCCAACTGCTCCTCTCCCATGCGAAAGATATTCGTCAAGGAACCGATCAGGCAGCACACCTTTTTTATTTTGCAGCCGCCCAAGGGCGCCTCGATGTCATGGACTACCTGTTGCAACGGGGAATCGAGGTGGATGGACTTTCATTGCTTCAATGGACGCCTCTCATCGCCGCGTGCCTTTCAGGACAGACCGAGGCCGTCCGATTTCTGATCGAGCGAGGTGCCAACGTCAACATGTCTCTAGGTGGCAATACCCCTTTGTTGGCAGCCCTGGGCTACCCCAGAGGGTCCCATGCGCGAGCCGCAAATGCAGAGATCGTTGAGTTGTTGATTCAGGCAGGCGCTGAAGTGAATCGACCATACCTCCTCAGGTTAACGGCTCTCTCTGAGGCAGTGCAGAGCAATCAAAAAGAAGTCGTTCACTTATTGTTGGGTGTCGGAGCGGATCCAAACGTTCCCGGCGATATTCTCGACCCCACCATCACGGTCCTGCAAGCCGCCGCACAATGGGGGCGTATCGATATTCTGAAGGCGTTAATTAAAGCCGGCGCCGATGTGACGAAAGATGGGCACCGGGCGATACAACTGGCCAAAGTGAATTCGCATGACGATGCCGCGCGGCTCTTAGAGCACGAACTCGCAATTCGTCGATAACAGCGCAGTGTTTCTTTGTCGATCCCTCAGCACAAGTGTCCATTACTCGTGCCGAAGGACGGCCAGCGGCCGTTGGCCGAGAATACGGTAGGTGCCCGCAAAACCCACGATCAGCGTCAGCAACATTGTGAGGAGAAGGCCGATGCCAAGCACCCGTGGGTGTATGCTCCAGGGAAGATCGAACACATACCGCAACACGGCCCATGACAAGACACTCCCGAGGGTCAGTCCGATCAACCCGGCGACGGCGCCCAGCAAGACATACTCAATCGCAAAGGCACGGGCAATCAGGCCTCGGGTCGCGCCGAGCGCCTTCAGAATCACCGATTCGTAGAGACGCCGGTAGCGTGTCGCAGCGAGTGCCGCCGCCATGACCAACCCGCCGGCCACCACGCAGAATAACGCCACCGCCCTGATTGCCAGCGAGAGACGATCGAGAACACGCGCGAAACCATCGAGCACGTCGCCGATATGGATCGCGCTGATGTTCGGAAATGAGGCGACGACCGCCTGTTGCAATGGTATTTCTTTTTCCGGAGAGACCCGCACCGTGGCCACATAAGTAAACGGCGCTTCTCCCAGCGCGCCTGGAGACAAGATCATGTAGAAATTCGTCGAGAAATTTCCCCAATCGACTTTGCGAATACTGCTCACCTTCGCCGACACCGTGGCCCCCTGAATGTCGAACTCCATGATCGAGCCGATCGTGAGACCTAAATGCGTGGCAGCGTCTTCCTCCACTGAAACCAGTGGAGTCGAAAAGACCTGCCCGGGCTTCCACCATTCCCCTTTGACCAGCTGATTGTCTTTCGGTAGCTGGTCGAGGAAGGTCAGGACATACTCCCGGGTGAAATACCACTGTTTCCCACGCGCATCTTTCCCCTCCGTGCCCTTGCCGTCCTGTTCCAGTCTCTCTTCCGCCATGACGACATGTCCATCGATCGCATGGAGTCGCGAACGCACCAGCGGTGTCAGCGCCGGGCGCGCTCGACCAGTCTCTCGATCAACCAACGACACGAACTCCTTCGCTTGATCAGGCTGAATGTCGATAAAGAAAAAGGTCGGGGCATCCGCCGGGCGATTCTCCTGTATTTGGCTGAGCAACGCCTGTTCCACCAGCGATACCGTGACAATCACCATCACGCCGATGCCGATGGCGACCATGATCCCCGTCGCCTGGCTCCCCGGACGCACGACATTCCCCAAGGCATAACGTAGGCTCAAGGCGCGAGGCAACGGCATCAAGGTCAGTCCTCGCACGAACGCCTGCGCACAGACAAAGAGCACAGTGATGGCGAGAGAGATCGCCCCGATAAACAGCAAGCCGATCGACCACGAACCTGCCTGCCACACCGACAGGGCGCAGAGCCCGAAAATGATCACTCCGGCCGTGCCGACATTCCATCCATCGGTGAGCCCCCATCGTACCCACCACCGTGACGCAGTGGTTTCCAACCCGACGGCCGTCTGTTCTGCATCGCGGCGGAAAATCGCACCGGGGTGAATATCTCGAA
>JANYEF010000045.1 GCA_025363325.1 Nitrospira sp.
CAGCAATCCGCGACGGCACCGTTGTTTAGCCAGCAGGACCGCCACGATGACCGGCGAAACGGCCAGCAATATAATGTTGTAGAAGAGACGCCACATGGCTTTGCGCGTTAGGCGTGAAACGTGAGACGTGAAAGGTGAAACGAGGCCCCTGAGCCCCTTATGCCTAACGTTTCACGTTTCACGTTTCACGGCCCCTTCCGCCTGATCCGTCAGTCGATTCAGGACCGTCTCAAGCTCCAGGCATGCTGCCGCCAACGCCTGCTCGTCAGAATCTCGCGGAACCCAGATGGGGGCGCCCCACAGATAGAGACCTCGAGACCATGGATACGGGACCATGAACCGATCCCAGCTCGCGAAGAGTTTTTTTTTGAACAGCCAAAGGCCAGCGGCACAATCGGAAGCCCGGTAGCTTTCGCCAGCTGAACCACCCCGAGTTTCACAACCTGGCGAGGCCCCTTGGGTCCATCGGGAGTCACCACAAGATCGGCACCGGATCGCCCAAGTCGGATCAACTCCCGCAGGGCAAGCGCGCCACCCCTGGTGCTGGATCCACGGACCGCACAATGCCCGAATCGAGAGATGATGCGCGCGATGATCTCACCATCCTGATGCTGGCTGATCAACACGTTGGCCCCTGTCCCGCGATAGCCTGTGGGGATCATGAGTTGCTGCGCGTGCCAAAATGCGAGGATGATATGCCGGCCTTGACGATACAACGCATCGACCTGCTCATGGCCCTGCGAATCCATCCGCATCGACCGCCCCAGCCCTCGAATAATCGCAGCCCCGATCGGAGGGAGCACAGAAAGCTTCAGCCAATTCTCGACTCGCTTCATGGCGGGGTTACGCATCGGGCACATCCTGAAACTGCATCGCATGAAGTCGTTGGTACTGTCCCCCGCGCCGAAGCAGCTCGTCGTGCGTCCCCACTTCGACGATCGAGCCTCGGGCCAGGACCATGATCCGATCGGCCCGTTGAATCGTGGACAACCGATGGGCAATGACGACGGTCGTTCGATTCTTCATCAAATTGGCGAGCGCCAGCTGGACAACCCGTTCGGACTCTGTGTCCAACGCTGACGTCGCTTCATCGAGAATGAGCAAGGGGGGATCGCGTAAGATCGCGCGTGCAATCGCCACACGCTGCCGCTCTCCGCCGGAGAGTTTCACCCCTTTCTCACCCACGACCGTCTGGTACCCCTGCGGAAGGCGCTCGACAAAATCATGGGCATAGGCCAATCGCGCCGCCTGAATAATGTCTTCGTCGGTCGCGTCCTCCCGTCCAAACGCGATGTTGTTGCGAATGCTGTCGTCAAACAAGACGACATCTTGCGACACCATGCCAATCTGCGATCGGAGCGAGCGGAGGGTGTAGGATTGAATATCGACCCCGTCGATGAGAATGCGACCGGCTGTCGGCTCGTAAAAACGCGGGATAAGATTGACCAGGGTCGTCTTTCCACTACCACTGCTGCCCACGAGGGCCACCATTTCTCCAGCGCGAATCGTCAGGTTGATGTCGTTGAGCGCCGGCACCGCCTGGCTCTCATAATGAAACGTCACATCGTCAAACACCACCGACTGCCCAATCCTCGGCAACTCCAACCGGCCCCGCTCCGCATCCTGCTCGGTCTTGAGGTCCAAGACGCAGAAGACCCGTTCCGCCGCGGCCAGCGCCTGTTGAATCGAATTATTGGAACCGGATAACCGGCGAAGCGGCGTATAGGCCATGAACATCGCCGTCAAAAATGAGAAAAATGCTCCCGGCGTCATAGAGCCGTTGATCACGAGAAAGCCGCCATACCAAATAATCGCCGCGACCCCCACGACACCAATCACCTCCATGTGCGACGACCCCAGAGAGGAGACCTGAATCGCCTTCATCGTCGTACTGAGGAACGAGCGATTGCTCTGTTGAAATCGCGCCGCCTCCGCCTCCTCGCGTCCATAGGCCTTCACCATACGGATGCCGGATAACGTTTCCTGAAGTGTGGAGGCCATATCCCCCATCCGCTCCTGGCCGCTTGCCGCCAACGCCCGCAACCGCTTCCCCATCCGCACCATCGTGAACACGGCCAAGGGAGTGACAATCACCGAGAGACCGGCCAGCTGCCAATTCTGATAGAAGATCACGCCCATCATGACCAGGAACGTGAGCCCCTGCTGAAAAATATCTTTCAGTACTCCCGCCACCGCGTTGGCCATCAACGTGACGTCGTTTACCACACGGGACACCAACCGCCCCGACGTATTCACATCGTGATAGGGAACGGGCAGCCGAATGAGCTTCCCAAACAACTCTTGTCGAATGTCGGTGATCACCTGATTCCCGACATAGTTCATGAGATAGTTTTGCCCGTAGTTAAAGACGCTCTTGAGCACCGCCACGACGAAGAGCGCGAGCGGGAGGATGAGCAGGAGGCTTTCGTTCTTGTTAATGAAAATCTCGTCGAGGACCGGCTTGACGAGCCAGGCATAGGCGCCGGAGAAGGCCGCCACCAACCCCGAACACATGAACGCCGCACCCAACCGAACCCGATAGGGCTTCAGGTAACGGACCAATCGTATCAAGCGATCTAGAGTCGACATTCAGACAATGCCACCTGCGCAGCTCGGCTGGAGGCGCCGGGTCCCCCCAATGATTGCCGAACCTGTCGCAGCCCTTCTTTCATGTCATTATATGCCGACGGATCACGCAAGAGGTGCAGGACCTCCTGGCACAACCGCTCGGCCGTCGCCTCGTCCTGAATCAGTTCCGGCACGATCGATCGGCCGGCTACCAAATTCACCAGCCCGATCCATTTCACATTGATCAGCCAAC
>JANYEF010000080.1 GCA_025363325.1 Nitrospira sp.
AAGATTTGGCCTATGAAGCGATTCGCCGTCTCGTCAAGGAGCCGGAGCGAGTGGTCGGGTGCATGTTGGCCTATCGCGGGCCAGGCACCATCGAGGCGATCCCACTCCACGCTGTGGCACCGAAGCAGTTCGATTGGGATATTTTCGCCCGAATGCACGGAAGCGAGTTGCCGTAGCGAGATGAATGGAGCGTGGCGTCTCACCACGGAGGCCGTGCCCTAGGTCCATCTCTCCTCATCGTCACATGGCGACTCGATCATGGAGAACCAGGTGGACTGCGTCTGAAACGGCGGTTGCGTTGTGGGCTTAGAGGTCGTTTGCTAGAATGGCATCCTCGGACATCATCGCGAGAAGAGCAGAAAAAGCGGGATGCGCGTGAAATGCGCGATCCGAAGTTCGACATTCGGGATCCGAAGTTCAGAACACCTCGAACGTCGGACCTCGAACCCTCGCTTGTCCCGTCTGTCTCGCGCGGCGCGCATCCCGATTGACCAATGACGAGTGAAGGTATTTTCTATGCGTAAAGCCAAAATCGTGTGCACCATTGGCCCCGCCAGCGATTCGCCCACCGTGCTAGATCAGTTAATTGAGAGCGGTATGGACGTGGCGCGACTCAATTTTTCTCATGGGACTCACGAATCGCACGCGCGTGCGGTTAAGGCCATTCGCGAAGCAGCGGATCGCCGGCATGTGGCGGTGGCGATCATCCAGGACCTGCAAGGACCGAGGATCCGTATTGGAGAAGTCGATCAGGGCGGGCTCGATCTAGTGGCCGGCCAGACTGTGAGGCTCGTGACGGTTCTGCTCCGGTCTGGAGCTCAACTCGGCGCACAGTCTATCGCTCCATCCGGCATGCGTGAGATTCCTGTGGCGTACCAATACCTGGTGCGCGATGTCCAGCCAGGCGCCCGCATCCTGATTGACGATGGGCTCATCGAGCTGATGGCTAATCGGATTATCGGCGGCGCCGTTGAATGCGGAGTCGTGACCGGGGGACGACTCACCTCGCACAAGGGCATGAATCTGCCGGATACTCGCATCAGCGCTCCCACTCTGACAGACAAAGATCGGGACGATCTCCGGTTCGGCATCGCGCAGGGGGTGGACTATGTGGCCCTCTCGTTTGTCAGAGGTCCCGATGACGTGGTGGCCGCAAGGAAGTTAGTGGCCGACTGGGGCGGCGACGTGCCGATTATTGCGAAGATCGAAAGGCCGGAAGCGGTTGAGTGCTTGGACGCGATTCTTGATCAGGCGGACGGTGTGATGGTTGCGCGGGGCGATCTAGGAGTGGAGATGGGGCCGGAGGCGGTTCCACTCCTGCAGAAGCGCATAATCGCTGAAGCCAACCGCCGCCGCCGCCTCGTGATCACGGCCACTCAGATGTTGGAGTCCATGACGCACCACACGCGCCCGACAAGGGCCGAAGCGTCGGATGTGGCTAATGCCGTCCTCGATGGGACCGATGCCGTCATGCTGTCCGCAGAAACGGCGATCGGACAGCACCCAGTTGAAACAGTTCGAGTTATGGACCGAATCGTTCGAGCTGCAGAAGAAGGGCCTCGATCGTGGTGTATGCGCTCGTCCGACGTGCCACAGGGGGAAGGCTCATTCCCGGAGGCCATTTGCCATTCGGCCTCTTCGGCAGCCTCAGCCATCGGGGCGAGCGTCATCGTGGCGTTTAGCGAACGGGGCACGACTGCGCGCTTGCTGTCGAAGCAGCGACCCGACGCGTCAATTATTGCATTGACTCCATTTGAGCCCGTACGGCAGCGGATGGCGCTGTACTGGGGTGTGATCCCTCACACGATGCGGCAGATCGCTCAAACCGATGAGCGGATCGATGAAGCGGAACGCCGCTTGAAGACCGAGGGACTGGCTGTAACGGGGCAGCGGATCGTGATTTTGTCGGGGACCAGGATTGGTCAGCCCGGGGAGACCAATTTGATGAAGTTGCACAAAGTCGGGTGAGATGAAGCGGATGAGCGGGTCCTGTGCCCGGACAGCGCC
>JANYEF010000081.1 GCA_025363325.1 Nitrospira sp.
GGATGACGACGTTCGCCGCGTGGTCGAGTTCGTGAAGGAACAAGCCAGGCCCGCCTACAATCAGGAGTTACAGATCGCGCTGAAACAGGAAGGGGCGAAAGAGGAAGAGGGGCTGGGCGAAGTATACGAACAGGCTAAAGAGTTGGTCCTGTCTACCGGTCAAGCCTCTGCGTCGCTGATTCAGCGTCGGCTGCGGGTGGGCTATCCTCGGGCGGCTCGGATGATCGAGCAAATGGAGACAGATGGCCTCGTGGGCGCGGCTGGTCGCGATGGACGGAGAGAAGTCGTTGGGCGGCGTGGGCCGGTAGGAGCAGAGGAGATGTGAGGGGGATGGAGCCTGATGATCTCCTGTGCTCGCGCAGTGGGAGATCAATCAGCCCCCATCCCTGAAGAGATAACGAGCGAGCTTGGAAGAAGCAACAGTATAGTGCTCGTTCGATGCGCGCAGTAAAGGGCAGCCTCGGCCACTCTCCTCGCGATTGGTATGATGAAGAAATTACATTGGACATGTTTTGTAGGAGGCCTGCTCATTTGTGCATGGAGCCTATTCCCATTGCTAACGCTTGCCGCCGGAGAAGAGACTGACGAGAAAGCATTGAAGGAAGTGCGAGAGGTGGTCAAGCAGCTCCAGTCGCGGTATG
This sequence comes from Nitrospira sp., assembly GCA_025363325.1. GTDB lineage: Bacteria > Nitrospirota > Nitrospiria > Nitrospirales > Nitrospiraceae > Palsa-1315. The sequence continues at coordinate 642 of JANYEF010000081.1, forward strand.
AGAAAACGAAAGATCTCCAGGCGGACTTTACGCAGAAGACCACGATCGAGGGGTTCGAGCGAGCCATCACGTCCTCGGGGAAGGTCTATATCAAAAAGCCTGGCCGGTTACGGTGGAACTATCTCGACCCTTCGGTCGAGGACATCTATGTCAATCGGGATGATGTCAAAGTGTATGTGCCGGAACACAAACAAGTGCTGGTCGGGAAGCTCACACAAATGGCGGCCTCCAAGGCCCCGTTGGAACTGTTGCTAGGGGCTGCCAAACTGGATGAATCGTTCAACATTGAGCCGACGCCGGGGAAGGGACGTGGAGTGGGAGGCATCCGGTTGCTCACCCTCCTGCCTAAGTCGCGTGAAGGTGACGCGGGGAGATCGTTGCAAAAGATCGTGCTAGAAGTGTTTCCCAAGACCTATTTCATTCGGACGATTTCTCTCTACGAAGTCAGCGGCAATGTCGCGAGTTTTGAGTTTTCGTCGTTGCAATCCAACATCGGTCTTGGCGACACAGTCTTCGATCTGAAGTTGCCGTCCGATGTGGAAGTGGTGAAGGCCCCGGTGCTCAGTGCCCCGCAGTGAAGGTGACCCGTGAGACGTGAAAGGTAAAACGTGAAACGTTTCAGAGGAAGAGCATTCGACAGCCCTACGTTTCACCTTTTACGTCTTACTTTTCACGGTTCTTAAGAGGGGCTTTTTCAGCAGCCTGATGGGTGAGTGAGGGAAAGGTGAGTCTATGAATCAGTCAATGGTCGGTTCCTTCGTTGAAACGGTCGATGAAGCAGTCAAGCGGTTGGATCTCGATCGAGTCTCGCATGAGTATTGGGACCAGAACGAGTTCCTGTTTATTCCACAGTTTCTCCCCCGGTCGGTGGTGGAAGAGTTTCTCGTTCCTCAGGCGCAAGGAGTGAAGAGCGAGCTGAATCGCAACTACATTCCCGGCCACAAAAAGGGCGGGAGCGTGAGCTACTACACAGTGATGGAGAAGGCCCCGCGTTTTCTCGATCTGTATCGATCGGGGGCCTTCATCGACTTCTTGAGCCGTCTGGTGCAGGCCAAGCTCAGTCTATGCCCTGAGAACGACCCCCATTCCTGCGCGCTCTACTACTATACGGAGCCGGGAGACCATATCGGGTTTCACTATGACACGTCCTACTACAAGGGGGCTCGCTATACCATTCTGATGGGACTCGTCGATAAGTCTACGCAATGCAAACTGGTTTGCGAGCTGTTTAAGGATGATCCTGTGAAAGCCCCTCGGCATCTCGAACTGATCACACAACCAGGCGATCTCGTCATCTTCAATGGAGATAAACTTTGGCATTCGGTGACTCCACTCGGCGAGGGGGAAGAACGGATCGCCTTAACGATGGAATACGTCACCAATCCGGACATGGGAACCTTCAAGCGGCTGTACTCCAACCTCAAAGATTC
>JANYEF010000111.1 GCA_025363325.1 Nitrospira sp.
CTTCACCGGTCCGACGGGGGTGACAGCAACGGGCGATCGAAACGGGACTGTGGCGTGGCCCCCTCCCGCGCATACGTTCATCACGGCGAACTTGAAGGATCTCGGGTTGACGGCCCTGGGTGACCTTTCTGCCGGAATTGGTCTGACTGTGCCGTTTGGCTCGCTGACTCGCTGGCCGAACGATGGGCCGTTCAGGACGGCCACGACCTTCAGCGCGCTGCCGCTTCTAGATATCAAGCCTACCCTCGCCTATAAGGCGACGGAGAATCTTTCGCTAGGGCTGGGTGCGGATATCTATACGTTCAGCGGACTCGCTGGCGAAGGTCATGTTGAGAAACAGTCTGTCTGGCCAGGGGGTCTCGGGATTCCAGCCGGTTCGAAGGTTGAGCTGTCCGGAAAGGACACAGCGGCTGGTTTCAACGCCAGCTTGTTGTATACGGCGTTGCGCAATGCCGACGGGAAGCCGCTGGCGAACATCGGCATCGTGTACCGTAGTCAGGCCACGCTCCATTTGAGCGGTGCATTGCTGGCGAATGGTGCAAAGGTTTCGGATGCCAAGGCGACGTTTGTACTGCCACAAGTGATAACCGGAGCGGTCGCCCTCTGGCCGATCCGAACTCAAGAACGAGAATGGAAATTGGAGATGGATGTCGACTACGTGGGGTGGAAGTCTGTTCGAAATCTCGATGTCACGTTAGGGAACGGTACGACGATCGCGCAGCCGCAGAATTGGCGTAGTACCTATGCGGTGATGCTCGGAACCGAATACAAGTGGCTGGCGCTTGAATCGCTCCCAAACTGGGAGGTGGCGCTGCGGGCCGGCTATACCAACCAGCAGAGCCAAATGCCTGATTTAACTTATGATCCAGGGATTCCCTCTTCGGACCTCCACGTCGTGGGGGGAGGGCTTGGATTGTTATGCAAAGAGCAGGGTTCGTTTCTAGGCTTGATGCGATGTGGAGATCTCGGTGTGGGCTCGCTGAAACCCAAAGCGATCGGGGTCGATCTCTCGTTTCAAACGGCGCTCTACGAGGACCGTACGGTGCTGGGCAATCGCAACCCGACCGTTGATGGAATCTACAGGACCACGCTGTTTAACGGTAGTGTGTCGATTCGAATGGTGTATTAGCGAGACGGGCGAGAAAGGCGCGATCAGAAGTTCGAAGTTCTGGGTTCGAAGTTTCGGAAACCTCGAACTTCGGATCTCGAACCCTCGCCCGTGCCGCCCGGCTACACGCAGCGCGTCGGGCGTGCGTCAGGTGGATTCGTACAGGCGCGGAACGCGGGAGCCGATCCCGCAGAGGACTTCATAGGGGATCGTGCCGATCCAGTCAGCCACTTCATCAGCCCAAATCGATTCCTCTCCCTGTTGTCCGATCAGTGTAACGGTCTCACCGACTGGCACCGGTGCGAGGTCGGTAACATCCACCATGATCATATCCATGCACACCAGACCAACGATCGGAGCACGGCGTCCTTGAATCAAGACTGATCCACGATGGGAGAGCCGCCGACTATAGCCGTCTGCATAGCCGATCGGCAGCACCGCAATGCGCGTCGGTCGTTGCGCGACAAATGTCCCGTTGTAGCTGACGGTTCCTCCTCGTGGAATGGTCCGCAGTTGGACGATCGTGGTTCGAAGTGAGAGGACGGGTGTGAGATCAGGCGTGGAGACTGAGGCCGGCAAGGTGTGGTATCCGTAGAGCATGATGCCGGGGCGCACGAGTGAAAAGTGCGTTCCGGGAAACCTGACGATGGCGGCACTGTTTGCCGCATGCACTAAAGGGATGGTGATACCACGTTGTCGGATTTGTTCCAGGATGGAACGAAATGCGACAAGCTGTCGTTCCGTGAAGTCGTTGTCCGCTCCGTCTGCGTCGGCAAGGTGGGTCATCATGCCCTCGACCTGGAGGGGATTTCGCAAGAGAGGGCTGTCGAGGAGTGAGAGTAGCTCTTCAGGGGAAAGCCCTAACCGTCCCATTCCGGTTTCGACCTTGAGATGAATCGGGTAGGGGGTTGGATGTGAACGAGCGGCCTTGGCCAAGGCGGGAAGAATGTGCCCATCGCTGACGACCGGAGTTAGCCGATGAGCAACCAGGTCGGCTATTTGTTGTTCGAAGAGCGCTCCCAGAACCACAACAGACCCTGAGAGACCGGCTTGGCGGAGTGCGATACCTTCGTCGAGCGAGGCCACGGCAAACCGCCCGATGCCCTGGCGGGCAAACGCCTGGGCGGTCTCCACAGCTCCATGCCCGTACGCATTGGCCTTGACGATGGCCATGACCTCACAGCCGGGGGATAGGCAGCGTTTGATGCAAGAGAGATTGTGGGCGAGTGCCGTGAGATTGACGGTGGCGTAGGTGGGTAACACGGTCGAAATTGGGGTCACACTTCCATGATCTCTTGCTCTTTTTTCTTCACAACATCGTCGATTTTCTGAATATATTGGTCTGTCAGTTTCTGGGTGTCGGCTTCTGATTTTCGCAGCTCATCTTCAGTGAGCGTGCCATCCTTCTGCAGCTTCTTCAAGTCTTCGTTCCCATCTCGCCGGAACCCGCGCACCACGACTTTCGTGTCTTCGCCGTGTTTTTTGCAGATCTTGCTGAGTTCTTTCCGCCGTTCTTCGGTGAGCGGTGGCAGGGGCACGCGAATGACCTTTCCGTCGTTGGACGGTGTGATGCCAAGGCCCGATCCCGCCAGGGCTTTTTCGATTTCCTTGATGATGTTCGGCTCCCATGGCTGGATCGTGATGAGGCGGGCCTCCGGTGTCGAAATACTGGCCACCTGTTTCAGCGGGGTCATCGTGCCGTAGTAGTCGACCCGAACGCCGTCGAAGAGGGCGACCGACGCTCGCCCTGTCCGTAGGCCGGCCAAATCGCGCTTGAGATGCTCCAGTGCAGACTCCATCTTTTCCGTGACCTTTTGGCGTATGGCGGCAGGGTTGGACATGCGAGACTCCCCAGAAAGTTAGCGGCGATCGGACGTGACAACGGTTCCGATCGCTTCGCCCATGGCGACGCGTTTGAAGTTGCCTTGTTCCTTCAGGTTGAACACGATGAGCGGAAGGTTATTATCCATGCAGAGGCTGATAGCCGTGGCATCCATCACTTTCAAATTTTGATTCAATATCGAAAGAAAGGAAATCGTCTGATATTTCTTTGCAGAAGGGTTTTTCACGGGATCGGCGTCGTAGATGCCGTCGACCTTGGTCCCTTTCATGATGACCTGGGCCCCGATCTCCATCGCCCTCAGTGCCGCCGCAGTATCGGTGGAGAAGTAGGGATTCCCCGTGCCGCCGGCGAAAATGACCACGCGTTTTTTCTCAAGATGGCGAATGGCTCTTCGGCGGATATACCCCTCTGCCAACTGGCGCATTTCGATCGCGGACTGGACCCGCGTCATAATGCTAATGCGCTCGAGCGCGTTTTGCAGGGCCAGTGCGTTGAGGACGGTGGCGAGCATCCCCATATAGTCGGCGGAGGCGCGCTCCATGCCGGACGCACTGGCGGCAATACCACGGAAGATATTGCCGCCGCCGATGACCACGGCGACTTCGATGTCGAGAGCCACGACGGAGGCAATTTCCGAGGCGAGGCCCTCAAGGATAGAAGGCTGGATACCGTAGCCCTGCTCACCGGCCAACATCTCTCCGCTCACCTTCAGGAGGATGCGCCGATAGTTGGCAGAGCTCATGCTTCGCCTAATTGGTACCGGGTGAAGCGGCTGATTCTCATGTTCTCGCCGATTTTAGAAATCTTCAGTGCGAGGAGGTCCTTAATTGTGACAGCAGGGTCCTTGACGAAGGATTGCTCGATCAGACAGCTCTCCTCAAAGAACTTCTCCAACTTTCCTTCGACAATTTTCGGCCATGTAGCCGGGGGCTTACCCATTTCCTTGGCCTGTCCCTCATAAATCGATCGTTCCTTCTCGATGAGCGAGGCGGGAATATCTTCCCGTTTCACATAGGAGGGTTTTCCGGCAGCGACCTGGAGGGCCAGGTCGTTGACGAACGACTTAAACTCTTCGTTCCGGGCGACGAAGTCGGTTTCACAGTTGACTTCGATGAGCACACCGATTTTTCCGCCCATGTGGATGTAGGCGTGTACGAGGCCTTGCTTGGTCTCGCGGCCTGATTTTTTCAGCGCGGCGGCCAAGCCTTTTTGGCGCAGGTGATCGATGGCTTTCTCCATATCGTCGCCATTCTCGGTGAGCGCTTTCTGGCAATCGAGGATGCCGGCGCCGGTTTTCTCTCTCAGTTCTTTGACCAGCTGACTTGATCCAGCCATACGTGACGGTCCTTTTGGGTAAACAGTGAATGTGCGAACTGACGCATGCAACGCCGGGCGTTATGAGGCCGGTGTGCTTGCGAAGCTGATGCCCCCGACCTTGTCTCCCACTGCGGGAACGGGTTTGAAATCCGCTTCTTCTCGTTGTGTCCGTATATGGGCGCCTTCAATGCAGGCGTCGGCAATGCGAGACGTGATGAGCTTGATGGAACGAATGGCGTCGTCGTTTCCAGGGATCGGGTAGGTGATGTGATCCGGGTCGCAGTTCGAGTCCAGGATCGCGATCATTGGAATCTCCAACCGCTTCGCTTCCTGTACGGCAAGGTGTTCGATGCGAGTGTCGAGGACGAAGACGGCTCCTGGTACGCCTCGCATATCCTTGATGCCGCTCAGATACTTCTGAAGCTTGACGATCTCTTTCTGCATTTTCATAATTTCTTTTTTCTTCAGGCCGTATTGGCTGGGGTCCGCCAGCTTGGTCTCCATCTTCTTCATCTTATCGATGCTCTTCCGGATGGTCTGGAAGTTCGTGAGCATCCCACCG
>JANYEF010000133.1 GCA_025363325.1 Nitrospira sp.
TCCCCGCCTCTCCGCCCCTCACGCCTCTCACAGTGACTTGCTTCAAACCTTCTTTCAAACCTTCTTCTGAGCTACCCCCAATTCCATAGACACTCCTCTCAGGGATGGATCAGACTGACGCGGGAACGTAGAATGTCCTCAGTCATTCCTTCAATATTGTAAGACGCTATGCGCGCTGCGACCGTTCGCTCGACCATTCTTGTTCTCATCAGCTTGCCACTTTTGGGGCTCGTCGATGTCCCGAGCCATTCCATCGAGGTCTTGCCTCGCTGGAAAAAAGGAGACACGGTTCGTCTTGAAATCACGCGGGCGCGCGTGAAGTCCGCCGATGGCACGTCTACGATAACCGGTAAGACTCACACTGACTTTACGATTGAGGTTCTCAGCGCCAATCACGATGGATACCTTGTGGGGTGGACCGCAGGCGAAACCACGTTCGACTCTCCTTCTCAGGCTGAGCATTCCTTCCTTGGACACGTCGTCAATCTCATGAGTGGCCTTCAGATTATGCTAGAAATCGACTCGCACGGCGCCATTCGAGGCGTTCAGAACTGGAAGGAGCTCAAAGCCGCGGCGCTGAAATCCCTGGATGCCCTCGCTGCAACCGAAAGCTTAGAGAAAGAGAAACCGGACAAAGCACTCATGTCCAGCTTGCGGGCACAATGGGAATCCATGCTTGGGACCAAAGAGCAGGTCGAAGAGCTGTGCACGCGCGAGGCGCAGGTATACTTTAAGGTTCTCGGGAGAGGGCCCGCAACAAACCTTTCGAGTACGAAGACCTGTTGCCAAATCCACTCGGCGGTGATGCCTTCCCGACCCATGCAAGGATGGATTTGAAGACGTTCGACAAGCAGGCGGGCCAAGCCATGATCACGTGGAGTCAAACAGCCGATCCCACGCAGGTCGCACGGATTCTTGAATCAATGATCAAGGAGATGAGTGCACGGTTGGGGAAAAAACCAGTGGAGGGAGAGTTTCCCAAAGCGATGTCCATGCAAGACCATGCCGAAATCGTCGTTGATGTGGCCACGGGATGGGTCAAGACTCTCAAACATGCGAGGTCTGTGAATTTCGGTACGCGTGCCCAAGTGGATACCACATCGATCATCAGAACGGCGAAATGACGTCGCATCCGGCGCGTGGCGGGGAGCTGGTTCATCTGGTCTGTCTGGTTTCTTTGGTTTGTCTTGTTCAGAGAACGAAATAAACGAGATAAACCAGATAGACCAAACAAACCAGCTACACTGCCTCTGAATCGCCCCGCCCTCGCACCGCGCACTTACATTTTCTACAGAGTAATGGATACGCCTCTGACTTTGCAGTAGACTTGTCCACGCCAGATTGCCGGGACTGCCTATGATCCCCACAATCCGCTTGACCCAGTCAATCGCTACCATCCTGCTCTCCGCGCGGATAGTCCGAAGCACACAGCAGGATGGAGGGTGATGGACTGAATTACCCAAGGGAGGACATTGCATGGATCCAATCAAGTCGTTCATGGTTCCGAGTGAGAAGTTTATTACGGTTGAGCGGAATATGGATGTGCAGACGGCGGCGCGGCTTATGCGCGATCGCCGCATCAGCAGCCTGTTTGTGACGAAGGGGAAGGAGATTATCGGCGTCCTTACGGATACCGATATGGTCCGGCGCGTAGCCGCGGCTGGAGTCAATACCCTCACGACAACGGCTGAACAGATTATGTCGGCGCCGATCCTGACGATCGAAGAGGATCAGACCGTATTGGATGCCAGCGATCTGATGGCTCAAAAGCATATCCGACATCTCGGCGTGACGCAGGGTGGAAAATTGGTCGGCATGATTTCTGTGCGCGACATCCTGGTGTTCTTGACGAATCTCCGAAAGAAGTAATCCGAGGGCCTTTCCGATACAGCGACTCCGGCGGCTGCGGCAACATGAGGCCTTTCGTCGTATGGTACGTGAGAGAACAAGGTGCCAGGAATCATTTCGTGGCGCGTGACGGGGAGCTGGTTCATCTCGTCTATCTGGTTCATCTTGTCTGTCTGGTTTTTCTGGTTCATTTGGTTCGACGAACGTGAGTGACCAGCCAGCCTCGTGCACCCTCGCGCGCTTGCCATCAGCTATAGGCCATTCGTTCTTCTCTCCACCCCTCACACTTCGATGGACCACGTCGACCTAACAACGTAGAATAGACTTGTTCTTGACCTCACGCATTCTCTCTGCACGATGACACTCCCGCGGCCAACAGATCAGATTGCAGGATGTTGCTGGTTGCCTCGCTTTGCGGCAAAAGTCCGAGCGTCTCTTTCCAAGGAGCTGCCCTGGAGCTACCGACTGGCCTTGGGAAGCTCGCGCGGCGTGGATGGATCCTTCCTGCGCAAGTTCCAGTTATCATGCCGACAGTTTGTCCAAGCCGTCGAGAGTTCCTCCAGCGACGAGGCGCTGGCACAATGGTTTCGGACCTTGCCGTCGGTGACCAATGCTTCGATCACGAGCTGGAATCGCCACGCTCCCCTGTTAGGGTCGAAAGGGTGCCCTGGATATTTCATACGCCATCTGGTCAAGTGGGTGTATTACCCAAAGTCGGTGGCGCATCCCGTGCAGAGTCTGTTCGAAGCCATTGAGCAGGATGAGGAGACTTAAGAAGGGGCAACATGGGGGTCAAGGATTTGGGGTCAGTCATGAATATTGACTTATGAGGACCACGGGAGAAACAAAGAAACCATTTCGCGGCGCGTGGCGGACAGACTGTTTCTCTCTGACTCCCCTCTCACAACACTCCGCAGTGCCTTGAGCCCTTCACAGGAACGGCGTAGACTCCCCTTCTGTCATCACCATGATGGCGTGTGAGCGCGCCTTGTTCTCATGTCCCAAAAAGGGGGAGTACACATGAACCAGTTGTTCACGTCATCCATGGTCGTCGTGATCGGTGCGGTGATGTCAGTCCCTCCCATTGCTCTCGCACAGAGCTTTCCGCCGGTGGTGACGCAGAAGGTGCAGGCCGCGCAGAAGCAGGTCAAGACGATCGGCATGGAGGAGTATCGCAAGGTCGTGGAGAATCCGGGCGATGCCCTGATCGTGGACGTGCGTGAGCCACATGAGTATGCCGCAGGGCATGTGCCGGGGGCGATCAACATTCCCCGCGGTCTCCTCGAATTCCAAGTCTGGAAGCATGTCGGCTTTCCGGCCAACATCGAGATGGGTAGGACCGTGTATCTCCAATGCCAAAGCGGCAACCGTGCCTCGCTCGCGGCACAGTCTCTTGCGGAGCTGGGGTTCACGCACAGCACCGCCGTGGTGATGGGCCTCGAAGACTGGCAAAAGGCCGGCCATCCGTTCGTGAAGTAAGCATTCGCCGACGTACGTGGTGAAGAAACGTGGTCATGTCTTGCAATCCAACATTCCCCGGCGCGTGGCGGGGGTCTGTTTCATCTGGTGTCTTAGGTCTGTCTCGTCGGTGTGGTTCGACGACCGAGCGAGACCAGACAGACCGCGCACCCCTCGCGCGCTTCCCTTCAGCTATACACCATCGCCATTCGCTCTTCTCTCCACCCCTCCCTCACACAATGGTCCCACATCCACTACAGAGTGACAGATACGTCTCCGGTGTTGCAGTAGACTGGCCCGCAACAGAATTACCTGTTAACGCTACTTGGGCAACCGGTGCATGGAGGTTGCATGCCACATGTGTTGATCATTCATGAGGTCGAGACCTATCCGGCATGGAAAGCCGTGTTTGATCAAGCGGCACACATCAGGAAACGTGCCGGAGAAATCAGCTATCAGCTACTGCAATACGACACCGACGCCAACACCGTCGTCCACTTCTCAGAATGGTCTTCGGTGGACAACGCCCGTCGCTTCTTCGAATCCCCGGAGTTGGTAGAGATCAGGAGAACGGCCGGTGTGAAATCGCCGAAACTTATCTACCTGCAAGAGATAGAACGTGGAGTGCTCTAGCCGGAGCATGTTGTCCAGAATATGACACCGAGACAGAAACCATTTCGCAGCGCCTGGCGGGGATTTGGTCCATCTGGTCTCTCTGGTTCATCTCGTCTGTCTGGTTTTTCCGGTTTATTTGGTTTGACGAACGAGCGAGGCCAGACAGACTCGGTAACAAAAATGGGATAGACTACTTTTCTGAAGTGTTTCGTGGTCGGCCGCATGGGCTCACGGTGGACACGATATCGGAAACCGATGCGATCGGGGCCTGCCACTCTGGTGAGCCAACCGCACATGAGGAGCGGCACGCACGGGCTATCGTCCACTCGCTGACGACGAATCCCTACGGCTCATAATTCTCGACGACCTGCGGCGGGCGAACTTGCGCTTCGTCCGGGTCAAGTCCGACGTCGCGAAGGGCACGTCGCTGGCGCAAGAGATCCCAGCACTGATCCAGTTCGACCTGGACTTTCGCGAGCCGCTTACGATCGGCTTTGGGGTGTGCCCTTTGCTCGTGCAATCGGTGCTCCTCTGCGACAAGGTGCTGAATATGATTGAGGACCGGTTGATCTTCGACTTGATTTTCCACGAGAGCCTCCTCCCACGCGGATGTGATCGGAACGGTCATGTTTTGATGTTACGCCCACCCGAAACTGCGGTCAACCGATGCTCTGACTAACATGATGACCCCGGCGTAGATTGCCAGAAGAAAGAGAATGTGCCCGGTACCATGTCGCGGCACATAGCGGGGATCTGGTTCATCTGGTCTTTCTGGTCTATCTTGTTTGTGTAGTTCGACGAACGCGAGAGACCAGACAGATCCACGCACCAAATAGACCGCCTCTGAATCCCCTGTCCCTCACGCAAGGCTCCGAGACCCAATACGCTTCCCTGCTAGGCCTCCATCTCGGTATCGAATCGTGACGACCGCCGCTCCGGGCGCCATGCTCCGTCTTCTACAACGTGGGTCCGTTCCAAGGCCAAGGCACTGTCTGAAAGCTTTCATGTGCCGACTGTCGACTCTCTGGTAATTTGCCCATGCGACCAGGAAAAACTCTCGCGCGCGCCGTCACACTCCTACATAAGCCATGTATCCAGATGCCTCACACGATGATGCGATGGTCGAGAGAGCAGGGGGCGTATGCCCCCTGCTCCCCCACATGATCACATCACTCAAATCACCGAAGCCTCAATACGCAGACTCTTGCATCGGACCGCGCACGCACCAGGCACGGATGGTGTCGGTC
>JANYEF010000138.1 GCA_025363325.1 Nitrospira sp.
CACCCGCCTTACGCTAGTCGAACCGGGTGCTCTTACTCTCTCACCTCGACGTGGCCACTCCAATCCATTGTGCGCGCCGCATCGTCCTGAGCCGAGAAACTGATGAACGCGCACCACCCCCGCCTAAATCAGGCGCCAGAAGCCTGCCCCCTAACCAGAAACTCCTCATTTAAGTTTCTAAAGCTCAGACCGATACAGACATGGAGTATCGACTACCTACGGACACGACGGTCAGCTCAAACAGTCCGGTATCTATCCGAGCCCGGAGATCTTCATGAACACACAGGCACCGATAGGACTATCCCTCGCAAAAACGATCCTAGTCGTTGACGACGACCCGTCAATGCGGTTGATCTGTGCCAAGACACTTCGTACTGAAGGGTTTACCGTTCTTGAAGCGGAAGGCAGTTCGGAGGCTTTAAAGATCTTGGCCTCCCACCAAGAACCAATCGACCTGCTGCTGACCGACCTCATGCTGCCTCCGCCTGGCCTTGAATTTACCTCCACCGAAAATCCGTATCCGCGGGTCCACGGTCACGACATCATCCAACGCACCCTGGCCATGAAGAAGACATCCCGCGTGATCTTAATGTCGAGCCTGTCGTACCATGAGCGCAAGGCGTACCAAACTATCACCGATCACGTGCCCTTTCTCCAGAAGCCCTTCTCCGTTGAGACGATGATGCAGCTAGTCCATGCGGTACTCGCAGCAGCGCCGCTCTCCTGCGACGACTCCACTACCACGTCGACTGCCAAACAAGACGTAAAATGGTATGGCTAACGTCATCACGTTTCAAGTCACGTGAACACGACCCTCCCAATCCTAGATGAATGGCCGCTGAGCCCTCTTCGGAGGCTGGAGGGAGCGACAGCAATCCCAGCTAGACTTTCCTCGACCCCTGCAGTATCGTAGCCTTCATGCCCCCGTAGCTCAGTTGGATAGAGCAACGGTTTCCTAAACCGTTTGTCGTACGTTCAATTCGTATCGGGGGCACCAAACTGATTTCGCTCGTGCCGCCTGCCTCTTCATCGCTCTCGCGCCATATCGGCCAACAAGTCCCCTCAACCTAGTCTCGTCCTCCACACCATGCCTGCTCGTACCGCACGCTCTCATCGGCTCACCAACCACGTAGATCCATCCTAACTGTTACGTTTCACATGACACACTCCCCCACCGCCTCAATCGGCGTCACGTCCCCCTTCTTTTGAAGTACCTCTTTTAGGTCTAAACAACTCCACGGCGACCCATTACTCTTGTGACTAGAGGGACACACAAGGAGGGCATCATGACCTGTATACGTTGCCAGGGTTGTATGACGAGAGATCATTTCATCGATCTCATGGAGAGTTCTGAAAGCATGTGGATGGCGGGCTGGCGCTGCCTCAACTGCGGAAACGTCCTTGACCCCGTGACGGAGCAAAATCGGCGCGGACAGGAAATGGCTTCAGTCGTCTCGACCGCACGAGTACCAGACCATAACAGGATTGAGGCTCACGAAGAAGTCGATGTCATCGCAGGCCTCGCGGCTTAACAACCGGGCAATTAGTCCGTGTGACATGCCGGAGACACACGGTCCTACCTCAACCGGCTTCCAGAGCCCTCGTCCGTTTTCCCATGTTTTCTTGCCACGTTGTAGAGCCTGGGCTACACTTTTCCCACACCCCATGGCACGAGCAAAAACATCAGAACCGTCCCGCTCACGGTCCAAAGCTGCCACGATTGAAGAACTTACCCGTAGCGTCGGGAAGCTCCAGGAATTCCTCGCGCAGGTGGAAGACCTTGGCCGAGAAGGCTTCCCCTATCTCGACGCGGCCAGGGCCAGAACAGAGTTGCAGTTCCGCGAGTGCATTCGACGCACGTTTGGCGAAAAGTCCCCTGAATTCCAAGAGCATCGGCACCACAAACTCTCCATGGACAGCCCCGAGGACACACAGCAGAGCATTGCCCTGATCAAGACCCTTATTGCCATACTTGAGGAAAAAAAACGTGACCTGCAAGGAGGACCCTCTCCCCAACAGATCCCTCAAACGGCGGTGACTCCACCAATACCTACGCGCCCACAGATGACCTTAGTACCGTCATCGATCCCGACGGTCCATATGACCATGATGCAAACAGCACCGGCTACGCCACCACCAATAATCATGTCCGTCGCCATGACCACGAATCTCGACCTGTCCTCAGCCAACGCAGTACTGAGTCCACCACCGCCCTCCCCAGCACCCTCAGCCTCTTTGAGAGAGCCGGCGCCTCTGATACCATCCACATCTCTGCCCAAACTACCGCCGATTTCACCGGCCCCAAACACCACGGCGATGTTGTCTCCCCCACCGCAACCGGTGGCTCGGCTCGCCCCGATGCCTCTGCATCTGCCACCACAAACTCCGCCGACAGCGCAGGCGGCTTCGCCCGATGCCAGCAGATCACCGCAGCCACCACGACGTGAGCCGGAACCCATCGTGGCTCCGATTCCTTCCGCTAGCCCACAGCACCAGATGCAAGAACCGCCTCCCGTCCCTACGCATCTGCAGCCTCGTTCCTTGATGCCGATCAGCTCCTCCTCACACCAGGAGCCCGCGCCTCAGCCTCCTCAGTCAGAATCGGACCCTATCGAACTCGTGAAGACACTCTGTTGTCGGTTCCACTCCGTCGCTCGGCAGTTGCGACTCCGCGGGGAATATCGAGCCACGATAAGTGTGGAAGACGAGATTGATGTGCAAGATCTGCTGCATGCACTCCTACGGATCCAGTTCGACGATATCGGCACGGATGAATGGACGCCGAGTTATTCAGGCGGAGCCCCGCGCACGACATTCTTACTGAACGACGCTCGGCTTGCGGTGATCGTGAAGAAAACACGCCCCGGTCTCAACGCCAAAGACCTCACCGACCAACTCCGGATCGATACAGAGCGGTATCGATCCCACGACCGCTGCACAACGCTCTTGTGCTTTATGTACGACCCCGAGGGTCGTATCGGGAACCCGCGAGGCCTCGAAGCTAGGCTCACGAGCGTGAACAATTCATTTGTTATCGACGTACTCGTCGTTCCGAAATGAGGTTATGAATGAAGAAATCTAAGCCTGCAGGCGCCACGTTCCCCACATCATCTGTAGGCACTCCCGGATTGACAGAGCCGACGGGCATCCGCTACGTTGGCCATGACCCCGCTATTTCCGCGGTGCCTTGTACGATTCACGCCCCAATCGATGGCGGGATCATTATGTCGGATCGGGCCTACATACTTATCAATGTACTACCGGGACGTACGAGCGATGTGGTTCGGGCTCTGTCCGTAATCAAGCAGATCAAGACCATCGACCCCTGCTGGGGCAAGCCAGATATTATTGTGGTGGTAGAAGTGTCGGACCAGGATGCTCTGACCCAGTTGGTGCTGAAGCGGATTCATGAGATCGACGGCGTCTCGGAGACTGACACCCATCTCGTCTATCGATTGAAGGCGAGTAAAGCCAAGTGACCCGCACTCTTCGCTTACTTAGCCTCATCCCTCCTCGTCATCTAGCAGGGCGCTGAAAAAGTCCTCCAGCAGAAGAAGACCGTTATTTTGTTTGTTTGGTTTGTCTCGTTTGTTTGGTTGAACCAGACCAACCAGATAGACCAGATCAACCAGAGGAACCAGAGAGACCGGGCTTATCCCAGACGTGTAGACCAGTGAAGTTCTGGCGTGCCGTAATAGTTTATCTGTATCCAGCTAACCCTGGCTTCTACTCTTTCTCTCCACTGTCGGCATCATCGCCAAGATCCAATCCGAACCGCTCAGCCATCCGGTAGAGCGTGCGCCGATCGATGCCGAGAATCTTTGCGGCTTTGACTTTATTCCCCTTGGTTTCCTTCAGCACGCGGACAAGATGACGCTTCTCGACCTCCTCAAGCGACAAACACCCCTCATCGTTGTGGTCGATCGCCCCGGCGGTCTCTTTCAATGGCAGCTCCGTCTGACGCAACGACGCCGGCAGATCATCCGGCGTGAGAAGCGGACCGTGACTCAACGAGATGGCCCGCTCAATGGCGTTTTCCAACTCGCGCACATTGCCGGGCCATCGATACTGTGTCAACAACGTCATCGTCTCCGGCAGCACCCCGCGCACCGCATGCGCGGCCCCCGCCGCGCATTTCTGCATGAAATGCTGCACCAACATCGGAATATCCTCCCGCCGCTCCACCAGCGACGGCAAGGTGATACGCACAACATTGAGCCGATAGAATAAGTCGTCCCGAAACTTCCCCTCCTTGACGAACTGCTCAAGATCTCGATTGGTCGCCGCGATAATTCGGACATCGACCTTCGTCGATGTCGTGCTGCCGACACGGCGGACTTCGTGATCTTGCATCACCCGCAATAACTTGACTTGC
>JANYEF010000146.1 GCA_025363325.1 Nitrospira sp.
TATACGGCGAGCCACGGCATCTACGAGGCCCCGCGGATCTTTCTTGACTTGCGCGAAGCAGGCGAGACCTGTAGCAAGCATCGTGTGGCTCGGATTATGCGGGCCAATAACCTGAAGGCCCGGCACGGCTACCGAACGCCCCGGTCCGTCAGAGGCCAGACCATCTCACTCCTGACGCCCAATACACTGCAACGCGGCTTTACCGTCCCGCGACCGAACACCGCCTGGGTCACGGACATTACGTATAGTACGCCCAGCCAACGAAGCCCGCCTGTCTGGGGGTGAGTTGCTTGAGCATGTCTGGAATGCATGGCTCGATGGAGTTGCTGTGGCAGTCACGAGCATGCCCTCCCTCTGCTACGAGAAGGAGTGAGCCGAAGCGGCGGTGACTTGCCGGACACTGGCAAGGTGACGAAGTCCGCGGGAAACGGGGCGTGCGGCGAAGCGGTTACGCCACGATGCGCCTCCAGGCTGAGCACGGGACGGTTGAGGAACACAAACCTATTAACACGCATCTGAGGGTTGAAATGTCACCCCTGCTTACACCGCTTAGCAGGCAGGACGCGGATCGGGGCCAGTCCGACGTAGGGGCTGGGTCGGCGAATGAGGGCTGGACATGTAGGCCGGCCAGCAGGGAGTCAGGGAGAGCGCGTAGCTAGACCGTGACAGCCGCGACGACTTGCGGAACGCAAGGAGAAAGACTGCGATAGGCAACCTCGCCCGTGTGTGAAGTCCAGCATGTGAACTGGGGAAGGCGTGCACCGATGACAAGGGAGTGTGTCCCCTGATGCGGTACACGTTGACGGAGCCCTCGTAGTAGTCCGAGGCCGGGACAGCTGGCCACATGGCGAAGGGGGGCAGTTTGAGTGGTTTGCTTGGCGGATTAACTGACCACAATGAGGTGAAGACCTTTGATAATCAGTGAAATGCAACGCAAGCTGGCGAAGTGGTCAACGGAGAACACCGAACGCAAGTTCGATCGACTCCTGAGACTGATTGCGGATAGCGCTTGGCTGGCCGAAGCCGCGCGCATCACGTTAGCATCCAGTGGTGCGCGAACGCCGGGCGTCGATGGGGTCGACAAGGCCATGATGACGGGAAACCTTCACCAGGAACTGGCGACGATGCGTGCCGCGCTGTGAGCGGGCTGCTACAAGCCGCGACCCGCACGGCGCGTGTACATACCGAAAGCGAACGGCAAGTTGAGGCCTTTAGGTATCCCCAGTCTGCGGGATCGAGTGGTCCAGAGAGCGATGCTGATGGCCATGGAGCCGATATGGGAGAGTGATTTCCATCGAGCGTCCTATGGTTTCAGGCCCGCCCGGAGTGTGCACCATGCGATACGAACGGTCAAATTGCAGCTGCAGGAAAGTGATGAGCAAAGAACGGCAGGTCGCTGGGTGATAGAGGGCGACCTGGCCAGCTACTTTGAGACCGTCCATCACCGCCTGCTGCTGAAAGGTGTCCGCAAACGTATCGCTGATCAGCGCTTCCTTGCCCTGCGGTGGAAGTTTATCAAAGCAGGCTGTGTTGATCGGGGTCTATTTTGCGCCGCGAGCGAAGGCGTTCCGCAAGGGGGAGTCATCTCTCCGCTGCGATCCAACATCATGTTGCATGAATTCGATGGCTGGATGGAAGCGAACTACCTGAGCAAGAAGGTGCGCAAGGATCGATGGGCGTGGAACTTCGGAATTCTCAAGCAGCGACCGATTCCTGCGCGAGAGAACCGGCAGTGGAAACCAGCCGTATCCTACTGCCGCTACGCGGATGATTTCGTCGTGGTCGTCAAAGGAACCCACGCGCATGCTGGGGCGATACGCGAAGCGTGCCGGACGTTTCTGGAAGGGAAGCTCAAACTCACGTTGAATATGGAGAAGACCCATATCACCCACGTGAACGACGGCTTTGTCTTCCTCGGCCACCGCATCATTCGCAAGCGGGGACCACGAGGTCATCTGCGACCTGTCACGACGATTCCATGGGAGAAGTACCGGGGCTTCACGGACAAGCTGGTCAAGGAACTGTCTGGCAATTACAGCGTGAACAGCATGGACCTGATGGAAAGCCTGAACCGGACACTCTCGGGGTGGGCGAACTTCTATCAATACACCGACTATACGGCGACCGTCTTTAGCCGAGTGGACCGGACCGTCTTCTGGAAGCTCGGACATTGGCTCGCGCGCAAGTATCGGCGAGGATTCCCGAGCCTGATGCGCGAACACGTCCGGGCACCAGAACCGGGGCGCGCCACCACTTGGGTACTGAAGGGACAGAATAGTCGTGGGTGGTATGGCGAACAGGCGCTTCGGCGCCTTGTCACCAGCCGCAAAGGTCAGTTCAGGTGGCGGAACCCGGAAGGGAACCCGTACCTTATTCGCGACGAGCATCGCACGTTCCTCGAATCGCGCTACGCTGACATTGCCTTTGCTTTACGCAACGCTTGAATGGAGAGCCGGATGCGCTGAGAGGTGCAAGTCCGGTTCGGGGAGGAGAGGCTGGGAGATAGTTCGACTACGCCCGGTCTCTCACTCCACTTCCAATGGCCAAAGGGTTCGTCTATCTCACCGCCGTCGTGGACTGGGCCAGCCGCAAAGTCTTAGCCTCGACGGTCGCGATCACGTTGGAGGCCTGCCATGCCGTCGATGTGCTGCACGAGGCGTTCACGCGCCATGGCAACCCAGAGATGGTGAATACCGATCAAGGCAGCCAGTTCACCGCGCAGGAGTTCGTGCATGCCGTCAAGGATCGGGGGTGTCACCTCAGCATGGACGGGCGCGGAGCCTGGAGGGATAATGTGTTCGTCGAGCGGCTGTGGAAATCGGTGAAATACGAGCGGGTATATTTGTATGCGTATGACTCGGTCACCGAAGCCAGGCAGTCGATCATG
>JANYEF010000537.1 GCA_025363325.1 Nitrospira sp.
GAACACAAAGCCAAGATGGCACGGTTGAAGGCGTCGGTGGATCGGCGCATTGAGGCGGCACAAGAAGAGAAAGGGTTGTTGATTGTTTCTACGGGCGCCGGAAAAGGGAAGACCACGGCAGCTCTGGGTATGGCCTTACGATGTCTCGGCCATGGCATGAAGATCGCCGTGGTGCAGTTTATCAAGGGCGCGATTGATACGGCAGAGGAGCGGGCGCTGAAGTCCTTTGGCGATCGCGTCACCTTTCTCCGCATGGGTGAAGGGTACACCTGGGAAACTCAAGATCGTGAACGGGATACGAAGTTTGCCCAACAAGCCTGGGTCGCGGTCTGCGGGTTTCTTCGCGATCCCTCCTATGCGATGGTCATTCTCGATGAATTCAATATTGCGCTGCAGCATGACTATGTCCAACTCGAAGACGTGTTGCTGGTTCTCCGAGGTCGGCCACTTATGCAGCATGTGGTGATCACCGGTCGCGGCGCCAAAGAGGCATTGATCGAGGAAGCAGACCTTGTCACGGAGATGAAGCAGATCAAACATCCCTTTCGAAAAGGCATCAAGGCGCAACCGGGAGTGGAATTTTGAGGGGGCCGGTTAATAAGATCTGTGAGAACTGTCGCCAGACGTTCGAGTGTGGCGGGTATCAATGCTGGTGTGGGAAAGTCGGCATTACCGAACAGCAGATGGACTGGATTGCCGCTCGTTTTCAAGATTGCCTCTGTCCTATCTGCCTGAAGATGGTTGCCGCGGGCGGGCTCGAAGCGTTTTCCAGCAAGTCGATGAGTCCTCAGATGTCGAGTGAAGGATTTTCCATGACCGTTAGCATGAGCTTCTGCTCAGGGAGCGTGGTATGAGTCTGCAGTCTGACATCCTGACTCCCGGTAACGGACATTTTTCAGACCATGAGCGGGCGGCCGTCTACCGCGTAATTTTTGAGCGGCGGGATGTTCGCCGAAATTTTTTGCGAACGCCGATCGCGGACGATGTGCTTGCGAAGATTTTGACTGCGGCGCATCACGCAGGGTCTGTTGGGTTCATGCAGCCGTGGGACTTTGTGGTCATCCGTCAACGCGCGACGAAGCGCGCCGTGAAGCAGCTGTTCCAGAAGACGAATGCTCAGGCGGCCTTGCGCTATGAAGGCGCTCGCGCGACGCTCTATCGGAGCCTGAAGCTCGAAGGAATCAAGGAAGCGCCGGTCAATATTGCTGTGACCTGTAGCCGTCAGCGTGGTGGACGTCATGTACTGGGGCGTTCCACGGTGCGTGATACGGATTTGTATAGCACCTGTTGCGCCATTCAAAATCTCTGGCTGGCCGCGCGAGCGGAGGGCATTGGGGTTGGCTGGGTCAGTATTCTAGATCATGGCGCATTGAAAGAGGTCCTCAGTATCCCCAAACCGGTTAAAATGCTTGCCTATCTCTGTCTCGGCTACGTCTCCGACTTTGCGGCACAGCCCGACTTGGAAACGGCAGGGTGGCGAACCAGGATTCCGGTTGAGGAACTCATTCACTACGAATCGTGGGGAAACACCATACAGGGCGACAGGAGAAATGGCGATGCGGATCACGAAGGTCTACACGAGAACCGGGGACGCGGGAAAAACAAGGCTGGCCGGAGGGCAGCAGGTGTGGAAGGACAGTCTCCGAGTTGAAGCCTACGGCACCCTCGATGAGCTAAATGCGGTGGTTGGGGTGGTGCGGGTGATGAATGCCGAGATGGTTGGGAGTCATGCGCAGGCTGAACAACTCGAAGAGGATCTCCAATGGATTCAGAACAAGCTGTTCGATCTCGGCGGGATTCTCGCGACAATGCCTGGTCAAGAATTCAAGAACATGCCACAGGTGACGGGGAAAGACGTGACAAAGCTGGAGAGGATCATCGATCGTTGTCAAAAAGATTTGGCTCCACTCAAAGAGTTCATTCTGCCTGGTGGGGGAAAGGTGTCTGGCTTTTTACATCAGGCGAGGACGGTGTGCCGCCGGGCAGAGCGTCTGTGCGTGCACCTCTCGCGGGAAGAACCGGTCGATGCGGTGAATATCAAGTTTGTAAATCGTCTGAGCGATGCCTTGTTTGTTTTGGCACGCTGGGCCGCCAAGACCCAAGGGGAACCAGAATTCCTCTGGCAACGTGACACAGGAAAGTGACGAGTGATGGGTGACCAGTGACAAGAAAGCGACGGAAGGAGTCACGGCTCATTCTTGTATTGGGCGGTGCGGCGTCTGGTAAGAGCCAGGTGGCGCTCGATTTGGCAGGTCAGGTAGGGCCGAGAGCCTTTGTAGCGACAGGTCAGGCCCTGGATCGGGAGATGAAAGTCCGGATCGAGCGGCACCAGGCCACGCGCTCGTCTGACTGGGAGACGGCGGAAGTCCCTGCTGATCTTGCAAAATGGTTCAGCAATAATGGCAAGATTTATCAAACGATTGTACTTGATTGCCTCACGCTATGGTTGAGTAATTTGCAGCGGCGGCGTCTGCGCGATGTAGCCGTTTCTGAAGCGACGGCAAACCTGCTTCAGGCGATTCGAGCGACGCGGGCCCGTGTCGTGATGGTGAGCAACGAATTGGGGCTGGGGCTTGTGCCGGCGACGAAGGCTGTCCGGGCGTTTCGCGATCTGGCCGGACGGGTCAATCAACAGGTGGCCGCAGAAGCGGATGAGGTTTATCTGACGATCAGCGGCCTTCCACTGCGATTGAAGTAAGAGGAGTGACGAGGATGTTGTCTCGCGAAACCATCGATCGGATTCAGCCGACCGACGCTCGTCTCTTGGCACAGGCGCAAGCGCGCCTCGATCGATTGACGAAGCCGATCGGCAGCCTGGGCCGACTCGAGGAATTGGCCGCGCGCTACGTCATGATCACGGGTGAGATGAAGCCGAAAGTCCCTCGTGGAGCGGTGTTTACCTTTGCCGCCGATCATGGGGTGACGGTGGAAGGAGTGAGTGCCTATCCCTCCGCGGTGACTCCTCAGATGGTCTTGAACTTTCTGCGCGGTGGGGCGGGCGTCAATGTGCTGGCGCGCCATGTCGGCATCGACGTTCGGGTTGTGGACATCGGTGTGGCCTTCGATTTTGAAGCGGTTCCAGGACTCATTCATAAGAAGGTCATGCCAGGCACGAAGAATCTACTGGTCGAATCAGCGATGAATGGCACGCAGGCTGAGCAAGCACTTCAAGTCGGGATCGAGCTGGCCGCCGAGGCCGCACAGGAGGGCATCGGCTTAATCGGGACCGGCGAGATGGGGATTGGCAACACGACCGCCAGTTCGGCGATTGTAGCTGTGATGACGGGCCGACCAGTCTCGGAGGTGACAGGACGAGGAACGGGAATTGACGATGCCAGTCATGCACGCAAGATCGACGTGATTCAGCGTGCGCTCGATAACCATCGGCTCGATTCCACGAATGCGATGGAGGTGCTCGCCAAAGTGGGTGGGCTGGAAATCGGCGGGTTGGCCGGACTGATGCTTGGCGCGGCGGCGGCGCGCATTCCGGTCGTGTTGGACGGATTCATCGCCGGAGCGGCCGCATTGATTGCCGTGGGTCTGCAACCGCACTGCAAAGACTATCTCATTGCGTCCCATCGGTCCGTCGAACGAGGCCATCAGGCGATACTGGATCATCTTGGATTGAAACCGCTGTTCGATCTCGATCTTCGTTTGGGGGAAGGGACCGGCGCCTGCCTGGGGATGAGTCTGGTTGTTGCTGCAATTAAGATCCTCACAGAGATGGCCACGTTCGACGAAGCCGGTGTTTCTGAGCGGACGGGAAGGGGGTAAGGGGATAAAGGGGTCTAGGGGTCTAGGGGTAAGCGTGCACTCGGCTTCTACCCCGTTATCCCCTCACCCCGCTACCCCATTTTTCCCATGGCACGTCTATTTATTTTCGCCTGGCAGTTCCTCACGGCGATTCCACTCAGTCGTTCGACGCACGATGCCAAGCCGGAGGAGTTGGCTGCCTCCATGAGTTGGTATCCTTTCGTTGGTTGTCTCCTCGGCGGACTGCTAGTTACGGCAGATAGGCTCCTGTCACACGTCTTCTCCTCCCAGGTCACGAGTGTGTTATTGATGCTTCTGCTTATCGGCATCACGCGCGGGCTCCATCAGGACGGTCTGGCCGATATGGTGGACGGACTGGCGGGCGGGCGAACTGCTCAGGCTCGTCTAGCTATCATGCGGGATGGGCGCGTCGGTGCGATCGGAGCAACGGGGCTGTTTCTCGCTCTCGGTCTGCGATACGCCGGGCTCAATGCGTTGCCGGCGGGCGAGCATGTCGCGTTCCTGCTCGGCATGCCGGTGGTCGGTCGATGGGCCATGGTCGTGGGGGCCTTTCATGTGACCTATGCACGGTCAGAAGGAGGACTGGCCCAACCGTTCCTCGCACATTTGTCCTGGCAGCACCTGTGCGTGGCAACCGCCACGGCAGGGCTTGTGTTGACGCTGTTGTTGGGACCATGGGCGGCGTTGTCCTGTCTCTTCATAGGCGCAGCTCTCGTCCGCCTTTCTACTGCCTGGTTTCATCGCATGTTTGGCGGCGTCACGGGTGACTTGCTAGGGGCGACGAACGAAGTCGCAGAGATTCTCTTTATCGTGATCGTTCCCGTGGTGCTCTTCCGATGACCGGAAGCGAATTAGCAGTGGCCTGCCTCTTAGACGCGGCGGTCGGAGACCCGCGCTGGTTCCCACATCCGGTAAGATGGATGGGATTTCTCGTCAACTGGTACGACCTGCAGGTCCATCAGCTGCTCCTGTCTCCAACCAAACAACGTATGGCAGGGATACTGCTGGCTGTCGCTTTGCCCGCTGGAGCTTATGCAGCTGGGACGCTGCTCATCGGGTTTGGCAGCTCGATCGATCCATTATGGGGGAGCGCGGTCACTGTGCTGCTGGCCTGGACTACGCTCGCGGCTCGGGATCTTATGGACCATGTCCTATCCGTACAACGGGCTCTCCAAGCCCTCTCCTTAACGGAAGCTCGATCAGCAGTCGGAAAGATTGTCGGACGCGATACAGAGGGGATGGCTGAATCCGATATCGTCCGCGCAACGGTGGAAACGATTGCGGAAAGCACGGCTGATGGAATCATTGCACCGCTGTTCTATCTGATCCTCGGGGGAGCTCCATTGGCGCTTGCGTATAAGGCGGTCAGCACGTTGGACTCGATGATCGGCCATTTGGACGACCGATACCGGTGGTTTGGCTGGGCGTCGGCACGATTGGATGACGCGGCAAATTTTCTTCCGGCTCGCATCACGGCGCTTTTGCTGGTTCTCTCAACGGGAATCGTTTCTCGATCGTGGTCTGCGATGGAGCACGCCTGGAAGATTTTGCTTCGTGACGGTCAACAACATCCAAGCCCGAACAGCGGGCACCCGGAAGCCGCGATGGCCGGCTCGCTCGGGGTGCAATTGGGCGGGATCAATCGCTATGAGGGTCTTCCTATTGAACGTCCATGTCTTGGCGATCCTGATCAACCCCTGACGAGGGCCCACATCGGCAGGGCGCTCACGCTCATGCTCTGGACAACTTTCATAGGAGTCCTGTTGAGCATGGGATGGCTTCTGATGGTGAGAGGATGACGCAACCCACTCATGGCGGAAATGTCTACAAGGTCGCTCGGGAACAACGAATTCACATCGATCGGATTACGGATTTTAGCGCCAGCATCAATCCACTGGGCCCTCCCACAACGGGGCTCCGCGCGATTCGCTCGGCGCTCAAGCAGATTGTGCACTATCCAGACCCCGATTGTTGGCAGCTTAGACAAACATTGGCGCAACAGTGTGCCGTCGATCCCGACATGATCCTCGTCGGCAACGGCTCGACGGAACTGATT
>JANYEF010000148.1 GCA_025363325.1 Nitrospira sp.
GCTACACGCAGCGCGAGTTGAACGCCATCGCCCACCGGTTGAACACGCGCCCGAGGAAATGTCTCGACTTTGCCACGCCCCTGGAAGTCTATGCGCACCTGCGCCATCATTCACCCGTTGCACTTGGAACTTGAAACCGCCACCCATTTTCTTTCACCCTGTCTTTCGCTTATGATGGAGTGTCTGACTCAAGAGCCGGTCTTTTTCGATTGTGCACGTAGCAGGCTGCGGAAAAACTATTGGACACGGTGGAAATTCAATGGTCCGCATGTTTAGGACAACAGAAGAACACCACGCAGGATGCTCAAAAAGGCCTTCCAGCAAGGCCGCAGCGAGTGAAGGGCCGAGGCGTACCCTCTGGGGTACGTTGAGGATCTGAACGAAGCGAGAACGCCGCTGGAGGACTTTTTCAGCATCCTGCTTGAGGAGGAGCGATTCATGGCTGAAGAACATCCCGCCGGACCCCAGACCGGTCACGGGAAAGACAACCTTATTCCCGGCGTCAAATACGTCATCGCCGTCAGCAGCGGTAAAGGCGGGGTCGGCAAATCCACGGTCTCCGTCAATCTCGCCGTGGCCCTCGCCTTAACCGGCGCCAAGGTCGGGCTGCTTGATGCCGATATCTATGGTCCCAACATTCCCATGATGATGGGCGTGACCAAGCCCCCGGAGCAGAAAGACGGCAAGATTGTTCCCGCCGAAAGTCATGGCGTCAAACTCATCTCCATGGGCTTCTTCGTACCAGAAGACACTGCCGTGGTCTGGCGAGGTCCGATGGTCCACACGGCTATCCAACAACTCTTCCGCGATGTGCTGTGGGGCACACTGGATTACTTGCTTATCGATCTGCCGCCCGGCACCGGTGACGCGCAGCTCACCCTCACCCAATTGGTCCCACTGACCGGTGCCGTCACCGTCACGACCCCACAAGAAGTTGCCCTGCACGATGTTCGCAAAGGTATGATGATGTTCCAAAAAGTGAACGTGCCGCTTCTCGGCATTGTGGAGAACATGAGTTACTTCCTCTGCGGCCACTGCGGCGAGCGGACCGAAATATTTTCGCATGGGGGAGGGGAGCGGGCTGCTGCCACACTCGGGATCCCGTTCCTGGGTCGAATACCGATCGATCCGGCGATTCGCGATGGTGGCGACTCGGGCAATCCAATCGTCGTGGCCAATCCCGCGTCTCCGCAATCGGCGGCGTTCCGGGAGATCGCACAGAGAATTATCGCGGAAGTCACCGGCGCCGCAAAGGGAGTTCCGCCGATCGAAAGTTTATTGAGTAAAATCAAAAATCCGCTTGCGAAAACATAACCGACTGACGAAAGGACGGGACAGGCGATGGGAGAGTTCGTGCGGGTGACAGGCACAACCGATGTGAAGCCGGGCGACGGGATCGTCGCGGAAGTGAACGGCAAGACCCTCGCAGTCTTTAATGAGGGTGGGACCTTCCACGCAATCGACAACACCTGTATCCATGGATGGTGAAGCGCGAGAGCCGGATGGTTTCTCTTGTTTATCTGGTCTATTTGGTTTGTTTGGTTGAACGAGACAAACCAGATGAACGAAATAGACCAGACGAACTCTTCTAGCTAGTCTCGCTCGGCTAGGCTCTTTACCATGGTAGTGCCAAGTATGGATCGGAGCGACGTACTATTCCTCTATCGTCAAATGTTGCTGATCCGCCGGTTCGAAGAAAAATCGGCGGAGATGTACGCCCTCGCGAAAATTGCCGGATTCCTGCATCTCTATATCGGCGAAGAGGCCATTGCGGTCGGGGCCATCGCCGCGCTTCGACCTGATGACTACGCGATCAGCGCGTATCGTGATCACGGGCACTGTCTCGCCCGAGGTTCCGATCCCGGCCATGTGATGGCCGAGCTGTTCGGCAAAGCGACGGGCCTGTGCCGGGGCAAAGGCGGTTCCATGCACCTGGTGGATGCCCCGCGCCGCTTTATGGGCGGCTACGCCATTGTAGGAGGCCACATTCCCCTTGCCACAGGACTCGCGTTCGCGACCAAGTATCAAACACTCGACCTCGTGACCGTCTGTTTCTTTGGTGAAGGGGCAATCCCAAGCGGCCAGGCACACGAAGCACTCAATTTAGCGGCCTTGTGGAAGCTTCCTGTGATCTTCGTCTGCGAAAACAACCGCTACGGTATGGGGACGCCGGCTGAACGGGCTATCGCACTCTATGCGGATGTGGCAGGGACGGCCCGCTCCTATGGCATCATGGCTGAACGCGTGGATGGCATGGATGTGTTGGCCGTGCGCGACGCGATGCGCAGGGTCGTCGAGCAGACGCGTGCCGGACAGGGGCCATTTTTTATCGAGGCCATGACCTATCGGTTCATGGGTCACTCAATGTCTGACCCGGCACACGGCCATTACCGAACCAAAGAAGAAGTGGAGGAGCACCGCAAACGCGACCCTCTTCTATTGCTGAAGCAGACGATCCTGAGTAACAATCTAGGCACCGAGGCCGATTTCATACAGCTTGAGCAGGAAGTCGGCGAGATCGTGACGGCCGCCGTCCGGTTCGCGGATGACAGTCCTTTTCCAGCCCCATCGGCCTTGCACACCGACGTGATGTGGGAGGAGTAAGATAACCCATGGTGCTGTCCTATCGGGAAGCTCTCAACCAGGCCATGCGGGAGGAGATGCGTCGAGACTCGCGCATTTTTCTGATCGGCGAGGAAGTGGGCTACTACCAGGGCGCTTTTAAGGTCAGTAAGGGTTTTGTGGAGGAATTTGGCCCGCAACGGGTGGTGGATACTCCAATCACGGAAGCCGGCTTCACGGGCCTAGCAATCGGCGCCGCCCTGGCGGGGTTGCATCCTATCGTCGAGCTCATGACCATGAATTTCGGCATTGTGGCATTGGATCAAATCGTCAACAATGCCGCTAAAATCCGTTACATGTCGGGGGGCCAGTTGTCGGTACCGCTTGTGATTCGCGGTCCGGGCAGCGCAGCTCACCAGTTAGGGGCGCAGCATTCGCAAAGTCTGGAGGCCTGGTTCTGTCACGTGCCGGGATTGAAAGTGATCGCGCCGGCCACGCCTCACGATGCGAAGGGCCTGCTGAAGAGCGCGATCCGGGACAAGAATCCTGTCATCTTCATCGAAGCACAATTGCTGTACGGAACGAAGGGGGATGTCGGAGACGGTGAGTACACGATCCCCATCGGTGTCGCCGAGGTGAAGCGTGCCGGACGCGACGCAACGATCGTCGCCTACTCGAAGATGCTCCTGCTGGCGCTGGAGGCAGCCGATCAATTGAGTCGAGAGGGCATGGAGGTCGAGGTCATCGACCCCCGCACCCTTAAACCGTTGGACCTCCCGACGATCGTGGCCTCGGTCAAAAAGACCGGGCGTCTCGTAATCGTCGAAGAAGGCTGGCGTTTTTGCGGGCTGGGTGCGCAGATTGCCGAGAGCGTGTACGCGGCGGCGTTCGACTACCTGGACGCGC
>JANYEF010000167.1 GCA_025363325.1 Nitrospira sp.
CACGACGACATCTTTCTTATGTTCGACCAGCCGCTTGGCTTTTTCGAGCACCATTTCAGCCACTTGGGCATGGCGCTGGGCCGGCTCATCGAAAGTGGAGCTGATGACTTCGGCCTTGACCTGCCGTTGCCAGTCGGTCACTTCTTCCGGCCGCTCGTCGATAAGCAGCACGATCAAAGTGACTTCTTTATGGTTTTTGAGAATAGCCCGGGCGATGGCTTGCAACATCATCGTTTTTCCGGTTCGAGGAGCCGCGACGATCAGTCCACGCTGGCCTTTGCCGATCGGTGTCGTGAGCTCCATCACGCGAGTGCAATATTCCTCACGGTCGAACTCAAGATTCAGACGCTCTTCGGGATAGAGCGGCGTCAGGTTATCGAAGAGGATCTTGTCGCGAGAGACTTCAGGATCTTCAAAGTTGACCTTTTCGACCTTGAGCAACGCGAAATACCGCTCGCTCTCTTTCGGCGGCCGGATCTGCCCGGACACGGTGTCGCCGGTGCGCAAATTGAAACGCCGGATTTGAGAGGGGGAGATATAGATGTCGTCGGGGCCGGGGAGATAGTTTGAATCGGGAGCACGCAGGAATCCGAATCCGTCGGGGAGCGTTTCGAGCACGCCTTCTCCGAAAACCACGCCGTTATTCGCGGTCTGCGCCTGCAGAATTGCAAAAATTAATTCCTGCTTCCGCAGATTGGGTGCGCCATCGATCTTCAGATCGCGCGCCACCTCATTGAGATCGGCAATAGACTTCTGCTTCAGCTCCGCGAGATGCATAACCTCCCCCTTCGTTTGTGTCATGAGTATCCTCTCAAGCCCCCGGCTGCGTCGTCATCAGCAGCGTTGGCACATGGTGAACCATGGGAAATTGTCCACGGACTGAATGGTAATGATAATGCGTTTGGTGAATATGTCGTGTGTATCAGCTAAAGAGGGTAACTTGTGAAGGACTTACCTGCTTTACGCCCGTCGCTATCAGGGTGCGACTCTGTCTCATGACTACGGATAAATTGTTGCAAGCCGGAACTCATGCCGAGTTGACTCGCCTCTATTCCCTGAGCAAATGGTGGCTTGTATCGAGATGCGCCCCGGAAGTCTTGTGTGTGGAGATATCCTTGAGTACGAGCTGAGATATTGTACAAATAATAACGCAAGCGGCGCGCCTTGTCAACATAATAGATATCTCTTCCCCACGCGACACCCCCCTTATCTCTCACCCAGTCCAGCCGGATCTGTCTCTTCCTGACGACATAATTACTCTAACTCTCCGACGCCTATGGTTGCAGCGCAAAAGAGTGGTGTGCTAAATGAGGGCTTCGCGGGAGCACACCATGGCGCACGACGAAAAACACGAACAGCACGAGCGAATATTTACATTGTCCGAAGCCAATCGCCTCATCCCCCAGCTCAATTCCAAGTTGACATCCATTCAGCAAGCCAAGGCCGTCTTGTCACGCACGAAAGAAGATGTCAAAAAAGCCAGCGCCCAGGCCGAATATGGCGGGGGCAGTACCGTTGGGCACCTGTATATCTCGGGTCTTCAACAAGTCAGTACGAATCTTCAAGCGATTCAGGAACTCGGCATCCTGGTGAAGGACCTGGATCTCGGCCTCTGTGACTTTCCCCATCTTCGTGATGGCCGAGTGGTCTATCTCTGCTGGAAGCTCGGAGAACAAGAAGTTCGCTGGTGGCATGAAACGACCACCGGTTATAAAGATCGCTGCCGGCTAGAGGACCTAGCCTGACGTCAGAATCCTATCCTCAACGCCTCGAGGGATTTATGAAATTCGTCATTCTCGGATTCGACGGTCCCGATGGAGAGGCCAAGCGGAAAATCTATCGCCCAGCGCATCTCGCCAAGATGGAGCCCCTTGATGCCCAAGGCCGAGTCGTGCTGGCTGGCCCACTCACGGATAAGACCGGGAGCCTGATCGTCATTGAGGCGGGCTCACTGGAAGACGCGCAACGGTTTGCTCGCGAAGACCCCTATACCATCCACGGTGTATTTGAACGCGTCGAAGTCCACCCATTCATTCAAGTCTTTCCGAAAGAACGGTAACCGAAAGCCTGTCGCTCTGCTCCTTCAGCTCTTGCTCCACTTACCCCGCTTTGACTGTACCGGCGATTGTTCTATCTCTCTATTTTCGCGCTCCTTCTACTATTACTATATGGGGAGCCCCTGCGTTCAGCGCCTCCACGAAAACCATCATCGCTGAAAGCCAATATGTCATGGCCGATGGCGACACCTTAGCCGGCGCAGAGGGAAAAGTCCTCCAACGAGCCCAACGCAAAGCAGTGGAAGAAGCGGGCGTCTATCTCGAGTCCACCTTCCACGATGAGGGAAAAGAATCTGGCGGGAGGAGCACTCAAACCAGTTCACTGGAAATCAGAACGATTGCCGCCGCTGTCACGGAAACGGAAGTCCTCGAATCCAGGCGCTCCTTTGAGCTGGATCATCCCGTCTTCTTCGTACGTATTCGTGCCACGGTCAACGTAAGCAGTCTGGCGGAGGCAATACGCCGACTTCTATCCGACCAACAACTCGCGCAACACTTTCGCCAGCTTCAGCAGGAAAATCACCAATTGCGCTCGCAACTGCAAGAGCTTCAACAGCGGCCGATCGGCGTCCGAATGCTGGCCATTGAGCCGAACGGAAAATCCGCCTCACACCAACGGGCTCGCGCGATGCTCGAGACTGCTCTCCACACCTCGAATCTGCGGGACAAGATCCAGTTCAGCTCCGACGCCGCCACCCTTGACGATCGCTACGTCAGTCCACTGATTGTGCGAGGGCAAACCTATCGCCGACTCGTCTCACTGGCTTTCTCCCAACAGGATCAGGCATTGGACTATGCCGACTATCTGGACAAAGCCAGGATAGACTTCAATCGTGCCGTCACACTCGACGCCAATAATGTATGGGCATGGGTTGGGATGATAAGGGGATGTATTCACGTGGCAGAAACAATTGGATGAGGCCGCCGCTGCTTACGAGCAAGTCCTTGAGCTCGATTCGTTTGCTGATATCGCTCGTCAGCGCCTCATCGGCGTATACACGACGCAAGCTCGCCATCAGGCAAACAGCAAATCTTGGCATCACGCGTTGCCCACGCTAAAAAAAATCCTCAACGCCCAAACGCCTGAAAGTTGGATCCCCTATCAAAAGGAAGCATATGCACTGCGGAGCGAAATCTATCTCAAGCTGAATCAACCGGAACTGGCGATTGAAGATTTGTCCACTGTTATCCGAGTCGACCCCGCCAATGCTGTCGCTCTGGTGACCAGAGCAAAGCTTTATCGAGACCGTCTCCAGGGTCGGCTCGCCAAAGATGACCTTGAGCGAGCCTGCGTCATCGGATCCCTTCCAGCCTGTGAACAATTGCCATAATGCCGCACAACATGTTGACTTCGTGTTAATAATTCATCCGTAAATGAGCCCGTCCATTGCTGCCTGAGGCTTGCCAATTGGTTTGACAGACTGGAAGGGGCGAACCTATAATCAATGCGCGTTTCGAGGAGTGCTTTTGAGTTGTCTGTGGGAGAAGCCCACCTCTCAGGACAATAGGCCTAAGCCTCCCTCGTTCGATAGCCCAAAATTTCTCAACGGTGGGCCTTCTGCGAGGTTGCAGGGAGCACGGAAAAAGCTTAAAGTGGGCATGATTGAGATCATCGGAAAATATAGGTTTCTCGTTCTTTAACCCCTTGACGGAGAGTAAGCTGTGATGACTCAGTATCGTGTCCTTCCAGGCCCAGAACATTTCCTTCCTCCATCGGCGGCAAGCATGGGCATTTGTTTGCCAAACCCTGGGGAAGCTCACATAAACGGTGTCATCGTCCCAGAGGAAAAAGCTTACGAGGAAGCGGCGAAGCAATTCCTCATGGCCAAAGTGCCGACCCTCTTCCCTGGCCCCTTAGTCCTGTGGGCCTGGAACGAGAAGGCGGCCAAGAAGGCCACGGCCATCCGCCACTTATACAACACGCTCAAGGAATGCGTGCAACCGGGGCAAACGCCCATGCTGATCCCGATGCCGGACTATCGCCCCAAATATCCCAAAATCAACCCTGAAGTCGAGATCAACCCCAACCACCCGAATCTGACCATCTGGCATAATAAAATCGATTGCTGCATGTTCATCGGGGTCCATTGTCATCAAGCGAATTTGTCACTCAAAATCATTCGAGGCGGCACG
>JANYEF010000189.1 GCA_025363325.1 Nitrospira sp.
CGGAACGCAATCTTTCACGGTCTTAGCTTCTTGAAAGTGTCGCCTGGCGACCGGGTGTTAGTCCCTTCCTACATCTGCAGGGCGGCGGTAGAACCTATCGTCTCTTATGGCGCTAACGTGGATTTCTATCGTGTGGATCGAAATTGTCGGTTGGACTTCGAAGATATCGTCTCCAAAATTACCTCCTCGACGAAAGCGCTGCTTGCCGTCCACTATTTTGGATTTCCGCAAGAAATGGGCCGGGTTCAGGCGCTGTGCCGACAGCAGCAGATTTTCTTGATTGAGGACTGTGCACATGTGCTGGAAGGCCATAGTGAGGGGAAACCCCTTGGATCGTTCGGTGATATAAGTGTCTTTAGCTGGAAAAAGTTCTTGCCGGTTTATGATGGGGCTGATTTGGTACTCAACAATGTGGCCGTTGAGCCGCCTATGTCGTGGGAGAGGGAAAAGTCGCTTTTTACTATCAAGGTTGCCAAAAACCTGATTGAAGACGCATTTGGATGGTCCACCGGCCAGGTATTGAGCTCCTTCGCCCGCCTTCTTCGAGAGCGTAAATCACAACCAGTCACCGCGGGCGCTTCAGCGTTTACTGTCACCACCGATACCGATTCCTTCGATCCTAGTTTGGTCCGTTGGTCCATGTCCCGTTTGTCCCGCTGGGTCAAGGCACATTCAGATGTCCCGGCGATCGTACAAGCTCGCCGCCGCCACTATCGGTATTTGCAAGATCGATTGATGAAGATCCCTGGTGTGAGTCTGTTACACTCTTGCCTCCCGGACGGTGTGTGCCCTTGGATTCTACCGCTGGTGTTTGATGGGATAACGGATGCCCATCTTGCACTTCGACGGATGGGAATTCCTGCTGTGACGTGGGGAGGCGTACGGCCCGCTTCCTTGCGAAGTGAAGACTATCCAGATGCACATTTCTTGTATGATAATCTTGTGTTCCTTCCCGTTCATCAGTCGCTTGCCAAGTCCGACCTTGATGTGATGGTCGAAACCGTATCAAAGATTAAATAACTTTGATAAATGCGATATGCTCCTATTGCACATATCTAGCGATAGGTTTCTGGATCAGTTTTGGCAGGGGTTAAATAATAATACCTCATGTCTTCACCTTTTCTTGAAGGTATCAAGCAGCAGGTATCAAACAGGCTTACCAGCAGTTAGGTATTACCGTGGAACTAAGAGCCGGAAAATATCGAGGTCTTGCTGCTGTCCCGGCCTATTATAGCGCTCTGTTCGATGATGCGAACCGTTCAGATTTCTTTTTGGGCTTGCCGTGGTTCCTGAATTTCGAACGGACGATTGTCTCCGACGAAGAGCCCGTTGTTGTGTATGGTATCGAACCCACGGACGGTTCCAATCATGCCCTCGGTGCCTTTCTGCTCTGGAAGCGTAGGCCAAACGGATTGTTTGGGCCGAGGGTCCTGCACAGCCTTGCCAACTACTACACCCCCTATTTCAGTCCGATTCTTAACGAGGCGCACTCGAATGAGATCATTCAAGCTTTTGCCCGCGGACTGTGGGCAGATCGACGCCTCTTCGCCGCGATCGACTTGCGTTGTCTCGATCACGATGCGCCGGCATTTTTAGCCTTGGTGCGTTCCTTGGAGGATGTTGGTCTGGTGGTGCAGACCTATTTCCAGTTCGGTAACTGGTACTTGGATGTAGCAGGGCGTTCTTACGCCGAATACTTTACCAGTTTGCCACCGGTCTTGAAGAAGAACATTCCTTATCAAACCAGGCGGCTGGAACGGACGTATCGCATTGAGTTGAAGCTAGTTACGGGAAAAGAGGGGTTGGAAGAGGCTCTCAACGATTACGAAACGGTGTATCGCGCCAGTTGGAGGGATCAAGAAGCGTATCCAGGTTTCATTCGGGGATTGGCAGAGACTGCCGTAAGATCGAGCGCCCTTCGACTGGGATTGCTCTATGCCGATGATGTTCCAGTCGCTGCTCAATTCTGGTTGGTACACGGAGGGATAGCGTCCATCTACAAGATCGCGTATGTCGAGGAATTCTCCAAATTTTCGATTGGCACCATCTTGACGGCTCACATGATGCGG
Organism: Nitrospira sp.; assembly: GCA_025363325.1. Taxonomy (GTDB): domain Bacteria; phylum Nitrospirota; class Nitrospiria; order Nitrospirales; family Nitrospiraceae; genus Palsa-1315. The sequence goes on from JANYEF010000189.1 coordinate 2,070, forward strand.
CACGTTATCGACGTTGATAAAGTCACAACCGTCGACTACCTGAGTGGAGATGATAAGTATAAGCGAGATTGGATGTCCCATCGCCGAGAACGGTGGGGAATCTTGGCCTTCAACCTTCGCTGTCTGAGCGGGATTGCCCTGGCCGCGAGGCACCTAGGTGGAAGGCGCATTAATAGTATAGTTCAAAAAACGAAGGCAATGGTTCGAGATAAGTTCTTCCCCGGAGAAGCCTCCGTCGGATAATTGAAAAGATCTTTCTGGAAATAGACAACGACGGGCGCAGTGTCGGGAATCAATCGCCTGGAATAGCGAGAAACATGGTTAGTTCAAAGAGACGGGGTAGCAGGTGAGAGACGCTCTTGTCATGTTGATTACTTTAGGCTGTTGTCTTGCAGCGCTGCGACGCCCCGCTCACGGGGTGCTTGCATTCGTTGCGTATGGCATCCTGGCTCCACACGGTTTCACCTTTTCATTTGCACGGACATTCCCCCATTCGCTAGCCATCTCAGCCTGTACCCTGATCGGATTTGCATTTTATGCGGGTAAAAAAAGTGTTCCCATCCATCGGGAAACCATTTTACTGGCGGCCGCGTGGCTTTGGTTTTGTTTTTCCACAATCTTCGCAGTTGAACAAGATCTGGCCGTCGAGAAATTGTTCCTCATTTCGAAGATTCTCTTCATGGTGTTCCTCTCGATGGCCATCCTGAACAGCAAAGAGCAAGTTCACAATCTGGCGAGGGCGATCGCCATACCGATCGGGTTATTGGCTGTGCGGGGTCTGTTCTTCTTTGTCCGGATGGGCGGTTCTGAAATGGTGGAAGGCCCTGCAGAGGGGATCTTATTTGCCAATAACAGCATTGGGCTGGCAATGGCCATGAACGTACCGTTTCCGTTCGCAGTAAATAGATCAGTAACGG
>JANYEF010000191.1 GCA_025363325.1 Nitrospira sp.
AGCTGTCCAACGTAGCGCTCAACACACTGTCCAGGTCTTTGGCCTTAATGACCTGTTTGCAGGCATGAATGATCGTCGTATGGTCTTTGCCTCCGAACTGCCGCCCGATCTCGGGATACGAGGAATCCGTGAGTTCCCGACAGAGATACATGGCGATCTGCCTCGGATGGACCAACGTTTTACTCCGGCGACGGGATTTCAAGTCGGAGATCTTCACATGGAAGCGCGCGCCCACCGTTTCCTGAATATCGTCCATCGACACGATCTTTTTCTTGGTGCCGATCAGATCCCGGAGCACCGTCTTTGCCATCTCCAGCGTGATCGTTTGGCCGGTGAGCGAGGCATAGGCGCCGAGGCGCACCAGCGAGCCCTCGAGCTCGCGGATATTGCTCTTCAACGTCGTGGCGAGAAACTGGATGACATCTTCCGGCAACGTGACGCCTTCGTCCTCGGACTTTTTCCGCAAGATGGCAATGCGTGTTTCAACATCCGGCGGCTGGAGATCCGCGATCAGTCCCCATTCAAACCGTGACCTCAACCGTTCCTCGATATCAGGCATGTCTTTCGGAAAGCGATCGCTCGAGAGGACGAGCTGTTTATGCGCTTCATAGAGGGCATTGAACGTGTGGAAGAATTCCTCCTGCGTGCGTTCCTTGCCCGCCAAGAATTGAATGTCGTCGATCATCAACATGTCGATATGACGATACCGCTTCCGCAGATCCATCATTTTGTCGTATCGAATGGAGTTGATGACCTCGTTCGTAAACTGCTCGGTCGTCAAATAGGCAATACGGAGATCGGTCCGCTCCGCCACATAATTTCCAATGGCATTCAAGAGGTGCGTCTTCCCCAGTCCGGTATCCCCGTAAATAAAGAGCGGGTTGTAGGCTTTCGCCGGCTGTTCGGCGACCGCCATACAAGCAGCATGGGAAAATTGATTCCCTGCACCCACGACGAAATTCTTGAATGTATACTTTGGGTTGAGCTGGATTCCCCGTTTCGGACGGGCCCCGGTGTTCTGACGACTGGCTGCAGCGGTACTTGTAATATTCTCAGATTGTCTTGTTGGCTGTTTATGAAAGATGATGAAGGTGATCTCAATCTCTTCCCCACCTCGGGCTACAGAGAGAGCTTCGGCCAGGAGCGGCCCATAGTGTTGGTGTAACCAGTCGCCAAAGAACTTATTCGGGACGCCCAGTTGAGCTGTGGAGTCCTCGATCTGTTCCAGGTGAATCGGCGTAAACCACGTGTCATAAACCTGTTTTGGCACTTTTTCTTGGATATAAGCCAAGGCAACCTGCCAAATATTTAAGATAGTCATAACTTCTGTATCATTCTTCATACACAGACTTATTCACACCTGTTGATAACCTGGTTCTTCGTACGGGCGCCCCTTTATAAATCTGATCATTATCAGACCTTAAAATGGTTATATGAATGGCTCTCTTATAATCTCCACAGATTATGGACTCTGCATGCAAGGGTTACCCAGAGTCAATCCCCAATTCCCTCCACAAAGACAGCGTTCTAAATAATCTGGAATTTCAACCACTTTATATCAATCCACAATATCCACTGAACCTACTCTTACTCCGACTCCGACGACGATCTCTTTCTAACACATAATATTTAGGAGAAGAGTTGGCAATATGTCTATATAACAATGACGTGTTCCGATGAGAAAATTTTCCCGACAAGATCGTCATACGTCATGGTTGGAGGTAAGTAACCAATTGCCATTCCCTTAGCAGCAACCAGAATTCCCTTCGTAGAAGAAGAGGCTATCGATATTGCTTCCTCAATGAGGAAGATCTCCATATCCATGTCACTGGCTCGAAAGAGCGATGAAGAGATTCGGTCTGGGTCTTGTCGAATAAGATAAAGCGTCGTGCCCATACAACACCTATAGATCCCTTAAAAAATAAGACTTCTATCAACCCCTCGAATGAACTGTCTGATCTCATTTTTTGTTTGAGTCGTCACAGAAAAATTATCAGACCAGGCATCCATCGCCGTTCCTGGCTCGACAATAAAGGGGACAGATAAGTGTTTAAAGGAAGGAAGATATTTTTCCAGAATATCGACATCGACGATCGCTTCTGTGTCCTTCATCAGGAGAAGAGGAGAGCGACCTAGGAGGATGACGGTCGTCTCATGGTCCCCAGCGCAAAGTCCTAGCGCAATACGAAGTGCTTCAACAGGACGAGCCGTCACAGCAGGATCTTCTGAAATCACCACAGCGATACGCTTAGACATATAAAGCCAACTGTAGTGAGAACTATTTCTTATGTAAACGCGAGAAAGCGATCACAACCCTCAATAATTCCAGACAGCACAACTAGCCCTGACAAAGAAACCCTCGAATCGACAGTGGTAGTGAGAACACCATGTTGTTGACAGCCATAGGCACAGACAGACATCTTCACACCAGCATCAATTAAACCAAGATAGCGTTGATCCACAACCGTCTTTACACCTTCATCAATGAGATAGAGATAGACCTCAATTCCCCGGCCTAGGGCAGCCTGAGCCAGATGGACAACAGTCTCAACACTGGGATGAGAAGGGGGTGTGGATAACATGAGACCCAGCTTAAGAGACGCCATAATTATTTACTAAACACATTAATATAATCAAATACTTATGAATAATACTACTAGCGAGACTACGAGATTTACAGCTCAAAGTCAATATCAAAAAAGTGGAATTTTTATGAGGAAAATGTACGAGTTTTAAGGAGGGAAGCGAGACCTACTAAAGGGAGCTCCTCTTGAGCTTTTGACTCGAGGTTACGGAGAATGACGGAGCCACGACCAGCCTCATCATCACCCAAGAGAATGGCGTAACGGCACTTTGAGCGATCGGCTTGACGAAGGTGGGCTTTGAGCGTGCTGGCACGATAGTCACATTGGGCAGACAGTCCGACTCTGCGGAGTTCATCGAGAAGTACGAGCCCAAGCTTGGTCCCTTTCTCTCCGAAAGCCGCGACATAGTAGAGACATTCGTGTAGAGAGGACGATGATACCTCTGGGAGCATCAACGACATACGCTCAAGCCCAACCGCGAATCCTACGGCCGGAACAGAGGGACCACCGAGCGTTTCTACTAAGCCGTCGTAGCGCCCACCGGCGCCTACCGCGTTCTGAGCTCCTAAATGAGTCGATGTAATTTCAAAACTTGTCAAACAATAGTAGTCGAGCCCCCGTACCAACCGGGGATTGAGCCGATAGGGGACTCCGATGGCCATGAGACCTGTGAGCACCTGGTCAAAATGTGTACGGGCTTCAGGAGAGAGATGGTCCGTCAGCTTAGGCGCTGACTCAGTCGCAGCTCGACAATCCGGCACCTTACAATCCAGTACCCGCAAAGGATTTGTCTCCATACGGCGTCGACAGTTGGCACAGAGGCGGGATTCCTGCTGTGAGAGGAACGAGCGCAAGAGAGGCTTGTAAGCAGCGCGGTCGCCTGAACTTCCCAGGCTATTGATCTCTAGCGTCAGGTCGGGCAGGGCCAGATCCGACAGTAGCCGCCACAGCAGCGCAATGACCTCGATGTCTGCACGAGGGTCCGAGGTGCCAAAGGATTCGACACCGAATTGATGGAACTGCCGGAGACGTCCCGCCTGCGGCCGCTCATGGCGGAACATCGGCCCGAGATAGAAATATTTCTGTGGGAGCGGATCGGCCGCCCGATTGTGCTCGATGAAGGCGCGGACCGTGCCGGCCGTGCCTTCCGGACGCAAGGTCAGCGAGGTCCCGTCCCGGTCGGGAAAGGTGTACATCTCCTTCTCAACGATGTCCGTCGCCGCTCCGATACTCCGGGCAAAGAGCGCGGTGAGTTCGAAGATAGGGATGCGGATCTCCTGATACCCATAACAGAGGGCCCAGCGCCTCGCTGCATCCTCAATGAGACGCCACCGAGGCGTCTCCTCCGGAAGGATATCTTTGACGCCCTTGATTCCCTTAATCGTGTCCATATTCAGAGACCATTGCGAAAGATTCGGGACTATAGCGACGGGTTGTAGTCAAGTCAACGCAGGCCGAAGACGGTCATACGTCGACCGGGAAGCGTCGTTTGCAAGACTGCCCGTTCGGAGATTCTGCCGCTTCACGAACGACGTACGTCGAGTGACACCGCGCCTTCTTGCGCCGATTGGCGCGCGGGCGTATAGTTCGCGGCCTATCTGCCGTTTCGGGGAGGCTTCATGAGTATAGATCAACCAACCCGCCGCGTCATCGCGCTCGCACCGATGCCGCCCGAGAAATCCGCCTACGCCTTGGCCCGTTACAGCCGTTCGCCCGACTCGATCGAGAGCAGCCTCCGCTGGGTGCATGGACATTCTTCTGAAAAGTTCTGGGATCAGTTCTACTTCGATTATGGCCATGCCTCGATCGCCGATTTGGGCCATGTCATCA
>JANYEF010000241.1 GCA_025363325.1 Nitrospira sp.
ACTCTCCCCTTTCTTCTGAACCCCTGAATTTTCCTCAACTCTCATTCGCTTTCTCCTCGCTTCAACGTCGGCACTCCAGTTGCTCAAGCATCTGATCGTCGGCGCACAGGCAAGACGGCTGGAAAGGGGGTGATGCGGGGCCGAGGCTGCAGTCAAGTTTTGAATGTTGAATGTTGAGTTTTGAATTTTTCACTTCACCACAAGGAGGATTGCCATCATGCAGGAGCCATCATCGTCAGTCTCGTCGGGAAACATTTCCCCTGCCATTGTGGGGCCGAGTAAGGACACGAAGGAGGTCTATGTCATAGGAGGGCTTGTCCTGGGCCTTGCCGTCGCCATCGGAGCCTTCTCGTACTACTCCGGGCAGGATCAGTCCTTCGCCTCGAAGACCCAGGCTGAGACCCTGACCAACGATCAAGTCACGAACGTACTCAAGACCGGCACGACCCAGCTCGTCGAGCCGATCCTGCACAACCAGATCGTCCCCGCTTCAAGCTACAAGTCCGACAGCATCCATACGGATATCTATTTCGAGGTGGGGCGCAAGGGACTCACAGACGACGCCAAGGCGATCCTCGCCACGCAGGCCGACTTGGCGAAGCACGATCCCGACCTTGGCATTCTCGTGCAGGGCTATACGGATCAACAGGGTTCAGCCAGCTACAACATGAAGCTGGGCATGAAGCGGGCAGAGACGGTGAAGGCTGAACTCATGAGCGCCGGTGTCGCTGAGCAGCAGATCAAGGTGGTGAGCCTCGGCAAGGATGGCGTGCTCTGTCTCGATAGCAGCGACGTCTGCCGCAACATGAATCGGCGGGTGCACCTCGAAATTCGCACGATCGGCAAGGACCATATGATGCTTCCCACCGTGGCCACTGAGCCGAAGACCACTGAACCGATCCAATCGGCTGATGACCAGAGCGCCAACACAGATGGTCACGGCTCGCTTGCAGACAATCTGCTTCCTTCCCTTGCCGATCCCTCGACACCCGATTCGTCTCCACTGACGACAGATACGGCTTCCGGCAGCTAACCGGCACCGAGTCTGACCCTGGAGGAGCGAATCGGCTCCTCCAGGATGCGGTTGCCGACTGCGTAATCACCCTTTCACCATTCGCATCACCGAGGTTCACCATGCTCTATGCTCATCTGCGCTCGGCAGTCGTTCGTCTGTGCCTCTGTGCGCTGCTCACCGCCTTTCCCCTCCTGATCCATCCCACCGCCACGCTGTTCGCGCAGCCAACTGAATCGCTCAGCACCGGCGTGATTCCTACGATGGGGATCGACGAGGTGACGGAAGGGACGCTGCTGTTCAGGACCGACCAGCTGGGCCGATATACTCCCGCGCCTCTCTTGAAGACCGATGTCCAGATTGCGGTGACGGGCATGATCGCCCGCGCCACGGTACGGCAAGAATTCACGAATCCGAGCCAGAAGAAAGGCGACTGGCTCGAAGGGATCTATGTGTTCCCGCTCCCGGAGACTGCCGCGGTAGATCACCTGCGTATGCACGTAGGTGAACGGATTATCGAAGGCCAGATCAAGGAACGGGGCGAGGCGAAGAAGGTCTATGAGAAGGCCAAGCAGGAAGGGAAACGGACGAGCCTGGTGGAACAGGAGCGCCCGAACGTCTTTACCACCTCGGTCGCGAACATCGGCCCCGGCGAACGGATCATCGTGGAAATCGAGTACCAGGACATGATCCGCTATGACCAGGGCCAGTTCCAGCTCCGCTTTCCCATGGTCGTCGGACAGCGATACGTTCCCGGCACGCCGGTCATCGTGGAAGACCAAGACCCGAACGGTTCAGGCACGATGCTGGATACGGATCGGGTACCGGATGCCTCGCGCATCACCCCACCGGTGCAACAGCTCGGCCAAGGATCCATCAATCCCGTCAGCCTGTCCTTGACCCTGACCCCTGGATTTCCCGTCGCCAAAGTTGAATCGCTCTTCCACCCGGTGATTGTCATTCCCGATCCCGACGGAGGCTATCACATCAGCCTCAAGAAAGACGCCGTACCGGCCGATCGTGACTTTCAGCTCACCTGGACTCCAGCTCCCAGTCAAGAACCGACGGCCACAGTCTTTACCGAACAACAGCACGGCGAGACCTATGCGATGCTGATGCTCATTCCTCCGACGCTTCAGAACGATGCCGCGCCGCACATGCCTCGCGATCTGACCTTCGTTATCGATACGTCCGGATCGATGGCCGGTCCCTCGATCGAGCAAGCTAAAACCTCACTGGCCGCGGCGCTCACCAGGCTGACGACGCAGGATCGCTTCAACGTGATTCAATTCAACAACAGGGTCCGCTCGCTCTTCGCCTCTCCACAACCAGTGACGACGGCCGCTATGCGAAAGGCCGTCAGGTATGTGGAAGGCCTCTCGGCCGACGGAGGAACGGACATGCTTCCCGCGCTGCGGCAGGCGTTGAAGAGCCCTCAAGATTCCACCAGGCTTCAGCAAATTTTGCTGATTACTGATGGCCAGGTCGGCAACGAAGACGAGCTGTTCGAGTTGCTGCACCATCGCCTGGGAACCAGGCGAGTCTTCACGGTCGGGATCGGCTCCACGCCTAACAGCCACCTGATGCGCAAAACCGCCGAATTCGGTCGTGGCACCTTCACCTATGTGGGGAATGTGAGCGAGGTAAAAGACAAGCTGGATGGCCTGTTCAAGAAGTTGGAGCATCCGGTGCTGAACGATATTCAGCTCGATCGGGCCGGATGGGCCGGCCTGGAACAGTATCCCTCGCGCATTGCCGATCTCTATGCAGGGGTACCGATTGTGCTCGCCGTGAAAGCAACGTCGATCCCGGACCAAGCCATGCTCCAAGGGCAGGTGGGCACACAGCCATGGTCGTTGCCCGTCTCCATGAAACAAGCCACGGCTCGGGGTGGGCTCTCTGTCTATTGGGCAAGGCAGAAAATCTCCGCCCTGATGGACGAAGCCTTTACAGGGACTGCTGAAGAGACGGTTCGCAAGGGGATTCTTGACGTCGCGTTGGCGCACCATCTCGTCAGCAGATACACCAGCCTGGTGGCCGTCGATGTCACCCCAGCCCGACCGACCGGAAAGCCTGAGATCGAACAGGCACAAGGCACGACATCCGAGGAAGGCCAGGAGAAGACCCTGATGGCCGGACTTCCGAACACCGGAACGAGCGGGCAGGTCCAATTGCTGTTGGGACTGTTGCTGTTCGCAACGGCAGCCATGCTCTGGCGAATGCAGAAAGTGGCCGCGTGATAGGACAACGGACCAAGACCAGCGTATTGACCGTCCTGGTTCTCGCCTTGGTTTTCGTCGGCCTCTGGCAGACTGGAAGCGGTGCCTGGATCTACATCAAGGCCCAACTGGCCCAAGTCCTGTTACAACGGGCTTGGGCCAGCACCTTGGCTGGTCAACAAGACGTGAAACCCTGGCCCTGGGCGGATACTTGGCCGATCGCTCGATTGGTTGTGCCGAGTCAGGGGATTGATCAGATTGTGTTGGAAGGGGCTTATCGGCGGACGCTGGCATTCGGGCCTGGACGGCTCGAATCGCACAGTCCTGCAAGAGGAGTTGGGACTATGATCCTGACCGGCCACCGCGATACGCATTTTCGATTCTTGGGAAAACTTCACGCAGGGGAGACCATCCTGTTACAAGCTCGCACAGGGATGTGGCATCGTTTTACGGTGCGAGATGGTCTGATCGTCGATTCACGCACCGCTTCGATTCGTGCCGACGAAGACGGAAGGCACCTGATTCTCGTAACCTGCTATCCCTTTCATGCCATCGTACCGGGAGGACCGCTACGTTATATCGTCATCGCAGAGATTGTGGATAGGATGGCCGAAGACTAGGAGCCTACTGAAAAACTGTCGTGGCACGGTGAAAATTCAATGGCCAGCACATCTAGGACAGCAGGATAACACCGTGCAGGATGCTCAAAAAGGCCGTCCAGCAAGGCCGCAGCGAGTGAACAACTGAACTTGTGAACGATGAACGTGGAACGCTGAAGTGACAATCGTTTCCTTGTTCATAGTTCATCGCTCACCGTTCAGCGTTTCCCGGCTGGCGGGCTTTTTCAGCATCCTGCTAGGAGGCAGGATCATGCCGCTTTGGGAAGCGGGAAACAATACCTATTCCCGCCCGCCTCTTTCGCACTATCCATCGCAGTCTTCGCACTAGCGAACAGGTCGTTGAGCTCCTCGCCATCGAGCGGGTATACCACCAGCCCGAGGCTCACCGTGACGGTCGTCTCCTGTTTCTCGATGGCCCAAGGCTGCCCGAACGCCTTGAGAATCCGGTTGCCAACAATTTCCATATCGGTCCGGCTGTTGATCCCTTCGAGTAGGCAGGTAAATTCATCTCCGCTGAGGCGCGCGGCCGTATCGACTTCTCGCAAGCACTTCTTGAGACGATCAGCAGCCTCTTTCAACAAGAGGTCCCCCGCCTCCTGCCCAAACGTCGAGTTGGTCTCTTTGAAACGGTCCAACCCGCACAGCACCAGACCGACCACATGTTTTTTACGCTTGGCCATGGCCACGGCATGGGTCATCCGGTCGCGGAACAACACGCGATTCGCAAGGGTGGTCAGCGGATCGTGCTGCGCGAGATAGCTCAGATTTTGCTCGGCCTTTTTTCGTTCAACGGCATGCCGGACCGCACGAGTAAGCTGCTCTGCGGTGGACCCGTCTTTAATCACCACCTCCTGAGCGCCATGTTG
>JANYEF010000554.1 GCA_025363325.1 Nitrospira sp.
GAGAAAGAGCACTCCGATGAGCATGGCTTGCAGGATGAACAGCCAGGAGAGGAAGCCGCCCATCAACGTGATGCCCATCTGCTGGTTGTACTGATACACTTCCCGCATGAGCCAGTAGCCGGCAAAAGGGAGCGACAACAGACCGAATACGCCGATGAAGTTCCCGACATAGCCCATCCAGTCGTAGTGGTCACGCTCTTCCGTGGTCTTGGCAGACAAATAGCGAATCCCGGCATAGGCGCCGCAGATGTACCCACCGAGCACCACGTTCGCAATGATGCGGTGAATGTTCACCGGCCACCAGGTCGGATTCCATGTCGCGGCCCAGGCCCGCGCGATATCCGAGCCCTCGGCAAGCACGACCGGACTGGACTGGAACGTCGCCCAGGAGTTCGGCACGATCATGATGAAGAACGCGAAGAAGTTCAGCATGAAGCCGATGAAAATGTGAAACTTCTTCTTGCCGCCGTCTTGCATCGCATCCCAGCCATACCAATAGAGGTACAGCATCGCGGTCTCGACCAGGAAGAGGAGGCAATAGACAATAAAAGACGGGAAGAAAATATCGGTCAGGTAGTTCATTAACTTGGGATAAAACGAAATCAGCAGGAATAAAAGAATTCCACCGAAGAGCGCCGTCGTCGCATAGGCGGAGGTCAAGAGCTTGGTGAACTCCTTGGCTAATTTGTCGTAGCGCTTTTCGCCGGTCTTCCAGGCGACAACCTCGCACAACCAGGCAAAGATTGGCACACCCAACACAAATCCCGCGAGCAGCAAATGGAGCTGCGCGACAACCCAGATCACGTTACGGCTGCCGACGTAGGGAATGTCGCGATACTCGGTCGGGGCTGCCGGCGCGGCATCCGCCCCAAAGGCCAGCGCGGGAAGGCTGAGGAGGCCCGCTGCCAGCACGAGCATCGAGAGCGTCCCTCCATGATCCCTGCCGGTCTGGAGAAGCCTCTGAATCCATCCACCCTGATGTCGCATCGCCCTCACCTCATCATCTCCCATGTTACGGTTTCTTGGCGGCAGGCGGAGCCGGTGCTATTTCTACCGGCGCTTTCACTGCTTCTGTGCCTGCGTCGCCTTTTCCCTTACTCTTCTCTTTTTCCAGTTCGGCTTCCGCCCGCTGTTCTACCAGCAAGTCAACCTGCGCTGCAAGCTGCGTAATCATCTTTTCGTCTTTATTCAGCGTCTCAAGGGGTTTGAATGCAGGCTCCGCTTTCACTTCCGGCTTCTTGCAACAATCGTGCGGGTGGGGCGTGAATACCGGAAGAGAGGACCAGAACAGGAGCGACATCACAACGGCTGCACCGGACAATGCTGTCATCATCAACGTTTGATCCACCGGCACCCGCATGAGGTCCCAGCGGGTAATCAGTCCTTGATAATTCTCCGGCGTATGCCGTGCCGACTCTACTGTCCCACGGATCACACGTCCCACGAGGGAGAAGCCGATGACGCACAAGAACAGAAGCACCACTGTTGCCACAGTGCCCCAAAGGGTCAGTTCAATACTGATCCGCTCCGGAACACGAGTTCCCTCTAGAAAACCCGTCTCAAACAACGAACGGGCGGCAGAGATCGCACCTTGAGTGGTCGCACTCTCAGCCACCCAGAGGATCGGCACATAAATGGCCCCGACCAATGCACATTTCCACCAGAGCGTCAGCCCCAACCCATCTGGCGGTTCGCGCCGCAACCGTTCGAGGAAAAATGTTCGTCCCGCGACCCCGAGCGCCCAGATGTCGATCGGAATGGCCAGCAAGAACAGCAACGCGATACCGACGCCTTCACCGAGGTGTGAGTCCAGTCCCAGGGTGATCGTGGGAAGAGCAAACACCGTGACCGGACTCGTCAGGAGCATCAAGAACGCGAGAAAAATTCTGGTTTCAAAATGCACCATCCCGAGCGCCAGAAAGACCACGGCAAAGGCCAGCTTGATCGGCAGCCCGGTCCAGAATGCGGGCCAGAGAATACCAAGCCCGAGCTTTGAGGGGGACATCGGCTCGTTCATGCACGCACCCAACGATGAACACAGAACGATGAACGATGAACGACAGCACGTCCGGATGACTTCAGCGTTGTACACTCATCGTTCAGCACTAGATTCACATTGGCAGGATGCTCAAAAAGGCCGTCCAGCAAGGCCGCAGCGAGCGAAGAGGCGAGGCGTACGCTTCGGTACGTTGAGCCTCTGAGCGATGCGAGAACGCCGCTGGCGGACTTTTTCAGCATCCTGCTACTCCAGAAAGTCTCGATTGATAATGGCCGATACCGTGAAAATTAGGAGCGAAACCATGAACAGCACCCATAGGGTAAGGGCAATGGGGCGCTTGAAAATATTCCGCTCGGGCTTGCGGTCGATGAAGGGCAACGCGACCAGCAAGGCCCCAAGGACGCTGGGGAAAAATAACGCACCGAGAAACTGCCCAAACTCACCGGAAAACATCTGCAGGCGCAGGTGCTGGAATAAGAACAAGAAATACCATTCCGGTTCCGGGTGATAATCGCCTGGGTCAGGCGTTGCCTCGTCCAGCAAGACCACCGGCTCCCAGAAGGCCAGCGCGCAGATACAGGCAAACACCACCGCCATCCCGACGATATCCTTCCAAATCTGCCGTGGGAAAAAATAGTCGGTCTTCGCCTTCAGCTCATCCGGCGTACCTCGGAATGGACCACCCGGCCCCGCGCATCGAAAGAGGAAGAGATGCAACCCGGCCAACGCCATCAGGCTTGCGGGAAGCACCATGACATGAATGACGAAGAACCGGCTCAATGTCATCTGTCCTGGGGTCGCACCTCCCTTGAGGAGCCTCGAGATGAAGTCGCCAATGATCGGCGTCTTATCCATAATTTCAACGCCGACGGTCGTCGCCCAATAGGCCCGCTGGTCCCACGGGAGTAAATAGCCCGTGAAGCCGAATCCCATCACGATAGCGAAGAGTCCCAACCCAACGAGCCAGATGAGTTCACGCGGTTTCTTATACGCACCCCAGAGAAAAACCTGGGACATATGCGCAAAGACGCAGACCACCATGGCCGTGGAGCCCCAGAAATGGTAACTTAGCAGGAACCAGCCGTAGTCGACGTCATGAAGGATGTATTGGGTACTAGCGTAGGCATGGTCGGCGGTGGGCACGTAGTACAACATCAGCAACACGCCCGTGAGGGCCTGCATGATGAAGATAAATAACAGAACCGACCCGAAGACGTAGGCCCAGCGAGAGCCGCCAGGGACCGCCTCATTGAGCATTTTGGCTGTAAGCAGCTTCAGTCCAACCCGCTCATCGACAAAGTCGTAGACTTTTTCGATGACCGTTGGCTGCGTGCCGGCAGAAGGAGTATGGCTCATCTATACCATCCGCGATTGGGTCTTCGTCCCGGCTTTGAATTCCATATCGATAATTTGCACCTCGCCACTCTCGGACACCTGAATCGGCAGCAGGTCGAGGGGGCGCGGGGCAGGGCCCTCTATCACCTTGCCGGATGCATCATAGATGCTCACGTGGCAGGGGCAGAGAAAGACCGGCCCGAGCACCTTGTGCTTTCGCCATTTAAATCCGCACCCTAGGTGGGGACATTTGCCGGAAAATGCGACGTAGGGCACGTCCTTCTTATTGGTCCAGAGGGTTTTCCCCGTGGCATCCCGGAATTCCATATCCTTCCCTTGATACACCTTTTCAAGCAACGCGGGAGTCGCCTTGACGAGCCACACGTTCTTCTCGATCTCAGCTTCAGGCAGATAGGCCTCTTTGACCTTGTGCTTGAACTCGAACTGGGTCCCGGTATCGTCCGCCTTCACCTTTCCGACGTTGCCGATCTTCTGCCATCTGTTGTCGAAGGGGGCATACATCGGCTTCATCACGAACTTCAGCACGGGGAAGACCAGCGGCAATCCGATAAACAGCCCCATCACATAGGTCAAGTTCGCGAAAAACGTCCGCCGCTTGACGTTCCGCTCCAACTCAGGGAACGGCACCAGCACTTCGCCCGGCGCGACGTGAACATGCTTCTCAAGGCCAGGAACTTCTATTTCGTGCAGCGTGACATAGTCGTCACGCTTGAACGGCGGCAAGCTCATCACTTCGGACGAAGACGACCGCAGTTGCACCAAATCGTCCGTCACGGTCTGCACCGCGCCTATCGGCACTTGCCGCTCGCCCGCGTCGTCCATCGACACGACAAGGTGGCTGACCTCAAAGGACAGCGGGTCCATGATGACCTTGGTCACTTCTCCGACTTCTCGATCCGCACAGCGGACTCTCGATTTCAGTTGGGGCTGCATGCTACTTCTTCTTAATCGGCTTTGGCGTAGGCACCGATGTATTCTTGAAGGTACCCAGCCAGGAGGCGAGCGCCACGACGTCGTTTTCCTCCATGAGGTCCTTATACTTGTCGGGCATCTTGCCCTTTTCCCACTCCTTCTCGAACCCCTCGGCCATATAGCTCTTGGGATCGAGAATTTTCTGTTTAATCTCGCCGACCGTGAGATACGTGCCGATGTTGTCCAACTCCGGACCGCGCTTCTTTCCGCCTTCACCCTTCAGCTTGTGGCAGTTGTAACATTCTTGCAGCTGCCACTGCTCTTCACCCAGCTTCATAAAGTCTCCGGTTGCCGTGCTAGTCGTTGCCGCGGGAGCACCGGAACCTCCTGCCGCCTGGCCTTTCGTCGCCTCGTCTCCGCCCAATGCCTTGAGGCGCACCGTTAAGGCTTTCACCTGCTCATCGAGCGCCTTCGCACGCGCAATCAACTCTTCAGCTTTTCCTTGTTGTGTCTTTTCAAATTTGGGCTTCAGGATTTTGTCGATCTTCCCCTTCTCATCTTGTGGATCGTATTGCGGCCACATCGAGGCGCCGGAAATGAAGGCCGTGCACAGCACGATGTAGAACGCCACTAAGACGATCACAGACTTTAATCCGCCCATCGGCTTGAGCGCCGGCGCGTCCAACAATATGAAGACGGCAGATCCCAGCATCGCGTAGGCAAAGAACATCATCTGGAAGATGACGGGAAACTCGAACATTCTCGTCAGACCGACAAGTACGCCGCCCACCACCAGACCGACTATCATCTTCTTAATCACATTCCACATATAGATTCTCTTTCCTTCAGTAGGCGCTCCGCATCCCGGTTACTTGGCCCTGGCAGGAACAGGGCTGGCTTCGGGCGCATGCCCCTTCGAATCTGAAGGCCGAAGGGTCACGATAATGGCGAAACTCACGACTGCGAAAAAGACGACCGTAATCCCGGTAATCCACCAGGCGGAATACGACAGCGTCGGTGTGAAGGACTCCGCGGTGAAGTCAGGCAACAAATTGTAGGTGTGGTAGTACTTCCGCAGCAGCGAGCGGACGGCGCCCATCAAGCCCATTGTCCAAATCGAGCTGAAGGCCAGGAAGATCAACACGAACTGGGAGACGAAATCGATTTTCCCCCAAACAATCGTGCCTTGCCTGATGGCCCGGTTATAAATGACGTAATTGATGACCGTGACGAACACCAACGTGAACGCCGCCGAATTCTTGGCCGGCATCAACGCCAGGAAGTTCCAATCTGACGGCAGCTCTAACTCCGCCACCATCTTGGCGCCGGTGGGAACAAAGCCATGGGGGGTGAGCCAGATGGCATCGCCCACGACGACCATCAAGAAGCCGACTTTAATGACGGTCCGCGCAGACACCGTCATCGGGATGAACCGGCCCAGCGTGAACGGCGCCAGGATCAACGGCAGGAGGAACGCCAACGACATCGGGTCGGGAACCGGATAGACCTCCATCACTTTGGTCATCACCAAGGGGAGCAACACCATTACGATGGGGGCCAGGACCGTCATCCGGACCTTGTCCGCCCCCTCAATGCGTTTCATGCTGAGCCAGATGTAATAGTTACTGGCCAAGAACATGAGTCCGATCATCGCTCCCTGCATTTCGAAAAACATCGAGAGCTGGTCGGCCATCATGTACGGGCAGATCGACGCATCGTAGTCGCAGAGCTCGTACGCCAACAGATACCCCATGAAGGGCAGGAACAGCATCGCGCCCACGCCGATCAGATTTCCAACAAAGCCCATCCAATCGTAGTAGGCCCGTTCTTCGTCTTTTTTCGCCCCCATGTACATGTAGGCGGCGATCAGGCCCGCCACAAATCCTCCGAACGTCACGTTGCCGACAATCCGGTGGAGATTGAGCGGCATCCAGCTATAGTTGGCGACCTTGTCCCACAAGCTCGCGGTTGCGAGGAACACTTCGGGCGA
The DNA here is from genome assembly GCA_025363325.1 of Nitrospira sp. Taxonomy (GTDB): domain Bacteria; phylum Nitrospirota; class Nitrospiria; order Nitrospirales; family Nitrospiraceae; genus Palsa-1315. The sequence goes on from JANYEF010000554.1 coordinate 6,258, forward strand.
GACACCCTCCGCCTTCACCGGAGTATTCATGAACGACGTCGGGCCATTGATCACGAACAGCGTGATCAAACCGACCAAATTCAAGAGCACACCGAGGGCGATATGACGGGATTTCTTCTCACCCTTCCAGGCGTCCCACGTGTAGAAATACATGTACAACAAGATGGTCTCGCCAATGAACAGCGCCGGATAGATCACCGCAAACACGAGATAGAACTGATTGATGAACCACGTGGTGAACTGCGGGTACGTCGCGAGGAGTACAAAAATAAACAGGCCACCGGTGAGGGCAGTCATGCTGTAGAGAATGACCGTTACCTTGGTCACCTCTTTTGCCAAGCGATCGTATCGAGGCTCTTGCTTCCGATACCCCAACCACTCTGACATCACCACAAACATCGGGGCGCCTAGAATGAAAGCCGCAAACAGAATGTGAAGCTGGGCGACGATCCATACCGCGGTCCGATTCCCCGTATAGGGAAACTCCACCGGGGACGTGCCAGGAGCTTGGGCATACGCCACTCCTCCGAACAACGCCAGAAGCGCACAGGCCGCAATGAGACTGCGCTGCCACGTTTTCATGATGTTTCGCCGCCCCTCCTCACTAGATTAAAGTCCGCTTACTTGCCCGCCGGTGCCGGAGCAGCCGCAGGAGCTGCTGCTGGGGCAGCCGAGACGCTCGCCGCATCAACCCATGATTTCTTGTCATTGTCCCATCCCTTGCCAGCCAGCCCGAAGTTCCGCTCAAATAAGATCAGCTTCCAGACATCTTCTTCCGCTAGCTTGCTCTTCCACGCCTTCATCTTCGTATTGGGAACCCCTTCGGAAACCCGCCAGAACCACACGGAATCGGAATAGAGCTTCATCCGCTCGCCGACGCGGAAGTCACGAGCACCCGCCTTGACCGGCTAGCCGTCCTTGCCATGGCAGCTGGCACAATTCACATCGGGGTTGGTCTCACCGATGAAGAGCTTCCGCCCTTCTTCCAGTTTGCCTGCATCGGCCCACCAACCGGCCGGCATATGTTTGTCGGCGTACTCAGCAGGAGCCGGCGGCGGCGGAACGATCGGCCCTTCCCCTCCTTCTCCGCCTCCCCCGCACGCGACCATGAAGAGCCCCATCCCCAACACTACCGCCAACTGCGTCACTTTTATCTGCTTCATAACCATCCCGTGCTCCTTTTTTCCAGACCCTATTGATGACGTTTCACTTTCATTCCAAGACGAAAAAAAACGCTCTCACCGGGGGAATAATCACCCCTGTAAAAGCGCCGATCCTGACGAATCCTGTGACGCCACTCGCACTCCCCCGCCACTTTCAGTAACCGATCCAGCGAGGTGCATCTCAGCCCCACGGACCGCTTCGGTTATTTCTTACGCTTGCCCTGTGACTTCCCTTGTTTCTGTTGCTGCTTCCGCCATGAACGAATCAGTTTGACCCCGATAAACCCACTGACTGCTACCGCCGCAGCCCCCGATCCTAGATAGACCCACAAAGGAACACTACCTTTGTCGGATATGCAGCCGGTTCCAAAATTGACCTGGATCCTTCGCTCTGCCTCTAGATCTTTCGGATCAAACGAGATTTTCTGTAGCTGCTGCTCCCCCTTGGCTTCAATCAGTAGCGGGTCGCCTAGATTATCGTTATGAAGATGAAACGCCGCTTTGTAGTATCCGTCTCCATCGGTCTTGACGATCTGCCCATACGAGATTTTTGTATCCTTGACGAGCACATCTATATTCGCGCTCCCTTTTCCATCGGCCCCGCATACATACCCTTCAACCGTAAACCGATGGTCGGCTTCATGTGTCGCAAAAACAACCGAGGGGAGACCGCCCACCATCGCAATGGCTAGGATCCACTCTCGCCATCGCGATTCTCTCTGTGCGGTCTGTCTACGCCTCACGTGGTCTGGACTGACGCCTATTCCCGTCTCCAAGCTCTTGCGTCCGCCTCACACAGCAGTACGTGTGTTTACCAATGAGCCCGGCCAATTTTGAGGCCGCCTTTTTTAACATAGCTCCTACTCGTTGTCAACGAATTGACGGCCCGACCGGACGGAGAGACCAGCCACTTTCCACGTACTTGGATAGGGCCATCTGCGTTGAGCCTGTGTAGGAAAAAATGAGAAGAAGCGCTACGACCGGCAGACGGAGACCTTATAGAATTCCTCGTGCTTGTGCGTCGGCTGCGACACGTTCCACTTCGGCCCGCCGCTCTAAATCCTTCTTGGCGATCCAGGTCTCCCAGGATTTCCCTGTGGCTGTATCCTCACCGGTGAAGGAGATCGCGGCAATCTGGTCATAGCGAATGTGTCGTGCCTGGGAACTGTCGGAAGGGAACACCTCAAGCGAGGAATCGGAACCGTTGACTTGACGATTGAAGAGATACCCGCTGAGGGACTCTCCGGATTTCAATGACACCGTCACATCGCCTCGATAATCGAATGCCAGCTCCACTGCCTCTGCGAGCTCAGCGAAAGAAGCCGGCTGAAATACCCGACCTTCGGGCGATCCCGCAACACCGCCAGGACTATGGTTCTTGGTATCTGTCATCTAGAAGCCAGTCATTGGTCATCGGTCAACAGTCAATTGTGTGACCATTACTACGAATTTTCGCTGTTGCGCCTGACCAATGACTATTGACTGATCGCCTGCTTAGCGCGAGGTAGGGAGCATCGTCAACTTGACGGTCCGGCCAAACCCGGACAGCGTGCCGAACGTATCTTCGACGGCAGACGGTTCATATCCGCAATGCACCATGCAATCGGCGCATTTCTCATTCCGCCCTGTTCCGTAATGATCCCACTCCGTGCTGTCCATCAGTTCACGGAATGTCTTCGCGTAGCCCTCTTGGAGCAAATAGCAGGGCTTTTGCCACCCGAAGACGTTATAGGTCGGATTGCCCCAGGGCGTACATTCATACTCCCGCCGCCCCATCAGGAAATCCAGGAATAGCGGCGACTGATTGAACTGCCAGCTCTTCTTCGGACTCCCCAAAATACGGGAAAACAATTCTCTCGTGCGCTCTCGCTTCAGGAAATGCTGTTGGTCCGGCGCCTTCTGATAGCTGTACCCCGGCGAAATCATCATGCCTTCGACGCCGAGCTCCATCATCGCATCGAAAAACTTTCGCACGCGCTCCGGATTGGCGTCATCGAAGAGGGTCGTATTGGTCGTGACCCGATGCCCCCGCTTCAGCGCCGCCTTGATCGCCCGCACCGCCACCTCATAGACACCGTCTCGGCAGACCGCCAGATCATGTTCGTCTTTCAGTCCGTCCATGTGGACGCTGAATGTGAGAAACTTCGAGGGCTGATACTCGTCGAGTTTTCGCTCCATCAAAATCGCATTGGTGCAGAGATAGACGTACCGCTCCTGCGCGACCAGCCCACGGACAATCGTGGACATCTCGGGATGGATCATCGGTTCGCCACCGGGAATACTGACGATCGGGGCGCCACATTCCTCCGCCGCAGCCAAGCACTGTTCGGGCGTGAGTCGCTTATCCAGCACATGATCCGGGTATTGAATCTTTCCGCAGCCGGCACAGGCCAAATTACAACGGAATAGGGGTTCCAGCATCAACACGAGCGGATACCGCTTCACCCTGTTCAGCTTCTGGGTAAGCACATACTTCGTAACAGTAGCCATCTGGGAAAGTGGAACGGCCATTCCTCTCTCTCTTTCTTTTCAATCTATATTGGTAACGGCGGCGACCGGCCACCGAGCTAGCAGGTTGTAAACGTTCGCGATTCTAACACTCACGGCCGCCGCCGTCAATTTTCTCCGCCCATTAGCCCCGCCATATTGCTTTCGGAAAGCTCATTCACCATACATTATTTTATTGGGTCTTCGCGGATCACAGTGGGTCCTTCTGTGGTCCGATCCTATGTGAACGCCTTGTTTGAGGCGGCGTACCAGGCGTTCCCCACCGCTTGAAACTGGTGCAGGTTCTGGAGCAGAGTCGCCGCATGAAGAACCCCACGTCAATCCGCGCCCTCTTCTCGCTGCCGGGCTTCGTCGCGGCCTCCCGGCTCGTCGGCTTCTTCGGTGACCGC
>JANYEF010000271.1 GCA_025363325.1 Nitrospira sp.
TCTGTGGGCCCATGCCGGGCTTGAGGTTGTGCGCGGCGATTTTACGCGAGTCGTTTCGACCGGCTCATGCCCACCCGCGCCCAACATCATCTTGGCGAACCCGCCCTACGTCCGACACCATCACATGAACCGAGAGGACAAAGAGCGTCTCCAAGGCGTCACGTTCAAGATGACCGGAGTTGAAGTCAACGGCCTTGCGGGTCTGTACGTCTACTTTCTTTTGCTCGCCACGGCCTGGATGGAAGACGGGGGGATCGCCGCGTGGCTCATCCCCTCGGAGTTCATGGACGTCAACTACGGCGCGGCCCTCAAGGGCTTCCTCGCGGATCGCGTCACGCTGATCCGTGCTCACCGCTTTGACCCCGACGATGTTCAGTTCGGTGACGCCCTTGTGTCGTCGGTCGTGCTGGTGTTCCGCAAGACGCCGCCCGCCGCCGCTCATACCGTCGACTTCTCCTATGGCGGCACGCTGGCCAAGCCGCATGCCCGCAACCTCATCCCGCGTGAACGATTGCGTGAGTCTCGTAAGTGGACCCAGTACCCGAGTCACGCCAAGAACGACCGACACACGCTTAGCGATGGTAAAGGCCCGACGCTTGGCGACTTCTTCCGTGTCCAGCGGGGCATTGCCACCGGCTGCAACAAGTTTTTCGTGCTCGACCGCGCCGACGCGAAGAGCCTCGGACTTCCGGGCAAGTACCTCCGCCCGATCCTCCCCAGCCCGCGTTATCTTAAAGCCACGAGCATTGACGGGGACGGGGACGGCTACCCCCTCCTCGACCGCCAGCTGTGCGTCATCGATTGCAACCTGCCCGAGCCGATGGTCGAGGCCAAGCACCCGGCACTTTGGAAATACCTGAGGTCCGCTCAATCGCTCGGCATCAAGGACGGTTATCTGATCGGCAAGCGCAGCCCGTGGTACAGGCAGGAACAGCGAGAGCCCACCCCGTTCCTCTGCACATACATGGGCCGTGGCTCTAACGACAAGCAGCCGTTCCGCTTTATCTGGAACCGCTCAAAGGCGATTGGAACCAATCTCTATCTGATGCTCTACCCGCAGAACAACCTCGCGGCGATGCTTCGCCGACATCCCGACCGTGCCGAAGCCGTCCATGCGTTGCTCGGTCAAGTCACGGGCCACGAACTCCGGGGCGAAGGCCGGGTTTACGGTGGCGGTTTGAACAAGATTGAGCCGAGCGAACTGGCACGCATTTCCGCAGCATCGTTTGTCGAGCTTTGGCCGGAAATCAGGTCCGATGTGCAGCCGCAGGGAAAACTCTTCGGCTAATCCGTAAGGTAGTGGCATACGGGTGGGATCACTGTGAGGTGAGGTGCCCCCACTTCCTTCGCTTCCGCAGGTAAGGCCGAAGCGCACACGCATGGATGAGATGCCGAGAAGAAACTTCAAGAAATAACTTGGACTTAACCCCGACTATTCATGAATACCTGCTGCGCCGTCCGACCCGTCGGCCGGAGCTTTTGGGCGGCGTGCCGATCCTCTTGCCCGACGGGGCTTTTCTCGTTCGGCCTCCTCGACGGACTGTCAGTACGCCTCGCGACGGCCTTCATGAATAATCCTGGTTAGGTCTCAATCCTGGCAGGATACCGCAAGGTTCTTATCCAATTTACCCCAAAACAAGTGGCTTGTTATCCAGAACGAGATAATTCATAGTTGGGCATCACCGGACGTATCAGGATACTCGGATGACATCGCCGACCGACATACCGTTGAAAAAAAAGGGCGGGATTCCTTGGTACGCATTTTTTGCCGGGGGAGTCATCTATACTATACTTGCCGTTGCCCTGTTCGCTGAATCGACTTCGTCGATTCTGGCATGGATTTCCGCCATCAGTGCGCCGGGGGGATTTTACTTTGCCTGGGCTGCTTGGAAGCGAGATAAACGAAACAAAGATGGTGCCTAACCATGCGCTGCAGCGAACCAGGCCATTGCGCTCCGGTTACAATCCACGCGCCTTGTGTGCCGGGTCGCTAAGCTGGGGTTGTTAGCGACCATCATGTCCCACGAGGCCACACTCATTTATAGCGAGTCGCTGCTGCGTCAGGCCGTATTCGCATTTTGGCGGCGCTCCGTAGGTATCGGCTTCTTTATTGCGCTCCTCGTTGCCGCACTCGGTCTTGGCGTACTCGTTGCACAAGGCCAGGCCTCTTGGATCGTCGCGGTGCTTGCAGCCTTGCTGGTGCTGGGCATCGCGTACGCCACGGCTGTCTACCTCGTTCACTACCGCAACTCGCTGCGTAAGTTCCGCGAGATGGACAAGCCTCGAGCCACGTTCTGCGCTGACGAGTCCTCGTTCACCATGAGTTCGGACATCGGCACGACAACGCTTCAGTGGTCCGTCGTCAAAGAGCTGTGGCAGTTCCCTACCGTGTGGCTGTTGCTGTACTCCAAGGCACAGTTCAGCACGTTGCCGCTCGCGTGCTTGTCGCCCGAAACGCAGGCCTTCATTCTGCAGCGCGTCCAGGCAGCGGGCGGCAAGGTTGCCGGCTAACCCGTGATTCGAGCGGATGGCTCGCTGCTCGCTCAATCCAACATTGGTCGCATTCTCGTGGGTGACACATGCTGGACCCTCCAGAGGAACTGATCCGAGCGAATGCAATCCTTGGCAAGTACGTCGCCATTCATGACGCGATCTTTGAGTTTTCGTGGCGCAAGACACTCCCCATTCCAGGCCTTTTCAAGGCCATCGACTATGGGACTCACAGTAAAGACCTCGGTCGGTTGGCGTCCAAACTGGCTGCTATTTCATCGGCATTGAAGGCAGAGTCGAGGTCTTTGGAGGCGTACCAATACACAGCCGCGTTGCTCGAAGCTGTCCAAGCGCTCCGGCAGATCTGCCGACGGTACCACGAGAAAAGCCAGGGCAATGCCAGCAAGTATCCGATGGCCGAGTACAACGCCAACCTCAAGACATATGAAGGCCTCATGAATAAGTGTCAAGCACTCGGTGTAGCGCTAAACCGGCGCCTACGCGATGAACGTGCTTGACCAGGGGGTTGAACCGGACCGCCCAATGGCGTTGCCGTATGCGACCCTCCGCCCCACGCGCTGGCGGCTTGTAAACCCCGTAGGTTGCTCTGGTGATGCTATGAAGCAGGCAGGACCACTTGCGGGTGAATTACGACTTCTTCTTCTTCTTTTTACCCATCGGGCTGTCGCCGCCCGCGGACAGCAGCCAGCCGACGACGAATAAACCGATCACCGCGGCGGCGATACCAATCCAGTATCCGAACTTATCCATTTAGTGACTCCTTGTAGGAGTAGATTGTAGCGCGGCGACCATCGCCCTGTCGAGGCGCTTCACTTTTCCACTTCCATCCGTTGCCGCCAGCCTGGCCGATCCTTCGACGACCACACGCCGACTCTCCCGTTCTCGGATCACGTGCGAAAACGTGAAGGAGGCTGCCGTCTTGTCAGAGACGACGGTCTCAATGACCAACCGATCACCATAGCGGGCTGGAGATCGGTAATCCACTTCTGCATGCACGACAACGAACACCGTGCCCTCCTTCATAAGCCCGGCCACCGACAACCCTCGCTCTTCGAGATACAGCGTCCGCGCCCGCTCGAAATACTTGAGATAATTCGCGTAGTACACCACCCCTCCGCAGTCGGTATCTTCGTAGTAGATTTGTATTTCCATAGTAAAAATATACGTTACGACTTGTAACTATTGGCGACATACACCCTACGACTGTTCATGCCATTTTTCATCTTCCTACTCTGAGACAACATAACGGTAATACATCATTGTTGGGGAAACAACTGTGAAGTAGTGATCGTCACACCCCCTCTTCGCCTTGACGGTCTCTGGGGTCCGCGCCACAATCGTAATAGACACGCCGACATTCTTCGCCATCGTCCGCAGCGACCAGCCTTTGCCCCCACAAGGTACTGTGAAGCCGCTCCAAGTTGCATTTGACCGTTCCCACAAACTAGAGCACACTCCTGTAGTCCTGACGATCTCTTATGGAGACATTCTCAATGACACGACTGATACTTTCTCTAGGTACTGCGCTACTGCTGACTGCTGGTACGGTGCGGGCAGGTCCACTCGAAGATGCTGCTACTGCATATGGACGCGGTGACTACGCGACTGCGCTGAAAACATTTCAATCGCTTGCAGCCCAAGGGAACGCGGAGGCGCAGAACAACCTCGGGATACTGTATGCCGAAGGGCACGGCGTGCCACAGGATTCTGCCCAAGCGCGGCAGTGGTACGAGCGAGCGGCGGCGCAGGGTCACGCGCGGGCGCAGAACAACCTCGCGGAACTGTATTACGCGGGACTGGGTGTGCCACAGGACGATGTGCGGGCGTATATGTGGGTGAACCTCGCAGCAGCACACATGACGGGTGACGAGCAGAAGCAAGCGGCAGAAAATCGAGATGATGTCGCACGGCGCATGACTTCCGCTCAGGTGGCAGAAGCCAAGCGGCTCACGCAACAGTGTCAGGCACAAAACTTCAAGGGTTGCTGAGTCGGGTCCGTCGAAGTTCCACCTTCACCGTAACGCCCGCGCCACCCTCGCAGTAGACACGCCGCAGACTCTTCGCCATCGACCGCAGCGATCAAACCATGGCCCCCACAAGGTGCCGCGAAGGCGCTCCAACCTTCATTTGACCGCCCCCTCAAATCGGAGCACACTCCCGCAGTTCCTACCGCAATCCTGACGATCTCTTACGGAGACATTCTCAATGACACGACTGCTGTTGATCACGCTCTTATTGCTGAGTAGTGCCCCAGCGTATGCGGAGTGGGTAAAGGTTAGTGACACCGACGAAGCAGGAAAGACTGTATACGTGGATCCAGCCACCATACGCCGCAATAGTAATCTGGTGACGATGTGGCAATTCTACGACTACAAGACTGTACAAACCGTGGCGGGCATCGGGTTTTTGACTGTCAAGGAACAATGGGAATTCGACTGCGCAGAAGAGCGCAGTCGGGTGCTTGCACTCAAGGAATTCTCGGGCAATATGGGAAGTGGAACGGTGGTGTATACCAACTCACAAGTAGGTAAGTGGGTGCCAGTCATGCCAGGCAGTATGGGTCAAACTGTGTGGAAGGTTGCGTGCGGCAAGAAATGATCGCGCAGTCCACTACGCATGCCTGCCAGACTAGTTCTCAAACTCATGACATGAATAAGGGCTTATGGCTAATAGCCTATGGCAAGAGAAAATCGGCCTTGTTCGAGCGTGTTTCTGAATGCATTAATGCTTTTCGCAAGTCGCTGACCATCCTCATATAAGGCACTGTGCTCAACCTCTGTGATGTAGGCTCGATCCTTGGCAAGAAACGCCCCGGCAACCACTTCAAAGGTCGATCCCAACGCAATCTCCGGGTAATAGTCGAATGCTTTGTTACTGTTCTTGGCTGTGCCCTCCGCGATATTGAGTGCGATCGAGCTAACTGCTCGATTCAGCTGGGACTTCAATCCATAGTCTTCATGCCTCGGAAACTTAGCGGTAATGGTATAGACTCTCGTCGCGTACTCCTTGGCCATCTGCCAGATTTCGAGCGTCTCAAACCGAAACGCCATTCTTCGCCTTTTTCTTGCTCGTGCTATACGCCATCAGGAATTCGCCATCCGCTCTTACTTTCTCCCTCTTCGTCTCGGCCATACGCTATACGCCATAAGCTCTTAGAGATTCAGTATCGGAAACTTCGGCAACGATGTTTCGCTAACACCCGATAGCTTGACGACAACTTCGTACAGCTGCTGCACCCGCTCGGATTTGACCGGCTCGAAGCCGTGGCCGAGGACGGCATGATTGGCGGCGTCGAGCAGCGGTTTCATCGTCGGCCACTCGCGCAGAAAGGATTGGCCCATCTGGTCGCCCAATCCGGCAAGCGCCCGAAACTGCGCCTGCACGGGCAGCTTGTACTTGCCGTCGAGATCTTCCAACCAACAAGATCGACAGGTTTCTCGCAGCGCCTGCGGCAATTGCTCCAGCTGCACATCCCAGGTTTTGATCGCATATTGCTTAAACAGTTGTCGTTGGGCAACGGCTTCGAGCGCACGAACCAACGAGACCATCGCGGCTTCCGGATCGTGCGCGCCATGCAGTCGCCGGCCGGTATGGGCCAGCAAATCGGGGGCCTGCATGTCTTTCACGGGAGCAGGATCGAGAACGAGCTTTTCCAAGAATCCCGCGTTCGCTTTGATGGCTGGTAACATCGACGTGAGTCCTGGTGGTCCGCCCCACAGGGACGCCATCTCAAAAGCCTTCACGGCAGTCTTCAGTTTCTCCCAGGCTTGACGGTAGTGAAATCGTTCCCACAGATCGTAGCCATCCGCGAGGTCTGCAAAGGCACGGTAGAGGGGTTTCTGCCCGCCGCTCACCCGCGCTTCGACCGCGCGAAACAGCTTCGTCGCTGCGGCAAACAATCCCCGATTGAACAGGTCACAGCCCTCGCGACGCGAGACAGATGCCGCCTCATCCCACGGATTCCCCTGCGTCCATACGAATGGCTGTCCGGCCAAATCGATCCTGTCATCCTCCTGCCCCTCTCGCGCGGGCACGAGCGACACGATCCGCGAACTGAGAGACAATGTGGCCAGCGTCAGCGCACTCGCCATGGCTGGGGTGGCGCCGGTCACATCGACGACAAGCTCGCCTGGCTGCACCTCCCACGTGCGCAGCAGATCCGGAAGTGCCCGGGCGAGCGTCTGATAACAGCCGACAAATTCGCAGGTCTCCGCCATCACCACCCAATCCCACCGTCTGGGCATGTGCTCGATCTTCGGCTGGACTTCGGATTCTACGAGCGCTTTCGCCCCTTCAGGCAATACGAAACAGAGCGAATCCGGCTGCAGACGATTAATCGAATAGACCGCCGCCGCCGCATGGTCGGTGAGCGCGATCACTAAGGCTTTGACTGGTTGGTCTTGCGCCATTGCGCGCGGACTATAACATAGGATGCCGGGAAAACCTTCCGGCTTCGTTCTCGTTTTGCTCCCAGGTACCGTGAAGCGACAGTCAACTGCGGAGCTGCGGCCTTGCCGGAAAGATTGTTCTTCCGCCCTATGAGTCATCGCCACACTGAGCGATCAATTCACTGCTCGGCCATCGCCCTGCGTGAAGGGGCAAATGGTTCGTTCTCTGTGACGATCCCTGTCCATGACCCTGCTTTCTTGTACGACAGAATATGTGAATGCCCTGAAGGAGGTGACTCCATAACATCGTAGCCGGCCTGCGAGTCACGTTTGACAGGTGACGGAGGGTTGCCTAAAATACGCGACATATGAAGAATGTTGTTCTGAATGCATTTGCCGAAAGCGCGACCGTCAAGCAACAGTTCGCACGCGAGCATGCCGATCGCATCGTACAGGTCGCGACGCTGATCGCCACAGCCTTTCGCGACGGACACAAAGTGCTGCTCTTCGGCAATGGAGGCAGTGCCACGGATGCGGCCCACCTCGCAGCCGAGTTCGTCGGGCGGTATAAACGCGAGCGCGCCCCGCTCCCGGCCATCGCCCTGACCACCGACATCGCCGCCATCACAAGCATCGCCAACGACTACGGCTTCGACGAACTCTTTGCCCGCCAGGTTCGCGCCCATGGACAGAAAGGCGACGTTGCCATTGCCATCAGCACCAGCGGCAATTCACCCAACGTGTTGAAGGGTGTGGACTCCGCGCGGGCTTGTGGCCTCACGACCATTGGCTGGACCGGGGGGACCGGCGGGAAACTGGCAGGTCTGGTGGAGTATCCATTCGTTGTGCCCTCAACGGTCACGGCCCGCATTCAAGAAAGTCACATCACGCTCGGCCACGTCCTGTGTGAACTCATTGAGGAACAGCTCCTTGGCAAAGCCTCCTGACCGACAGCGGACCCCTGTCACAACCCCGAGCCTGATCCCGCCGATCAACGTGACGGATCTCACGACGTATCCGCTCAAGAAGCGGCACAGTAAGTTCCGCGTCTCCGACAGTGCTCGCCCCTGGCACCGTGGGGGCAGCTTCAGCCAATTCTATCGCTCGCTGCCGGATATCCTCGGCGTGAAAACGTTGCGCGCGGTCGCCAAAGCCGTCGCGAAGGCTCATCGCAAGGGCCGACCGGTCATCGTGGGAATCGGCGCACACGTCGTCAAAGTCGGATTGAGTCCGATACTCGTAGATCTCATGCAGCAAGGGATCGTGTCGGCCGTGGCCATGAACGGCGCCGGGATCATTCACGATTTCGAATTGGCGCTCATGGGGCACACGTCTGAGGAAGTCGACACGGAGATTGACGAGGGACGCTTCGGAATGGCGGAAGAAACCGGCTGCATGCTGAATGAGGCGATCGTCCGCGGGGCTCGTGATCGCGAGGGGCTCGGCGAATCCGTCGGCCACTACATCAACCGGCGCCAGGGGCAGTTTCCCCATCGCGAGACGAGTATCCTGGCGACCGGGGCGCGGCTCGGTATTCCAGTGACCGTGCACGTCGCCATCGGTACCGACATCATCCATATGCATCCTGCCGCAGACGGAGCCGCCATTGGCGCGACCTCGCTGCTGGACTTTCGAAGGCTTGCGGCTGTCGTGTCAGGAATGGAGGGTGGCGTGTATCTCAATCTCGGCTCTGCCGTCATTTTGCCGGAAGTCTTCCTCAAAACGGTATCACTGGGGCGCAATCTTGGTCATGATCTGACCAACATTACGACCGTGGACATGGACTTTTTAGCTCACTACCGCCCGCTCACCAACGTGGTGCGTCGACCGACCCAGAAGGGCGGGCAAGGCTACTCCCTGATCGGCCACCACGAAATTATGGTGCCGTTGTTAGCCGCGGCAGTGCACGAAGAATTGGGGTGACCCCCTTCGCATGTCTCCACGCCAATCCCCTCCGGTGACCCCGCAGCATCTGACCCAGATGTGGAGCGAGGTGAACGGCCGCTATTTCGCGGGCCTGCTGCCCCCGATCGATCTCGTCTGGAGCCGCCGGTTGACCTCCTCGGTCGGCATGTTCGTGAGTCGTCAAGGACCGCGGCCACGGCTGGATCAGCATGGTCTTCGCCCGCCGACCAGGCGCGAGATTCGCCTCTCCATTCCCTTGCTCCAACAGGCCGCTCAACGGAGCGAGTATGGCGAGCAGGAAATCGTGAGCACACTGGCGCACGAAATGATTCATCAATGGCAATACGACATCTTAAAGCGGCGGCCGAATCATGGGGCGGACTTTCTCCGCAAGATGACCGAGATGAATCGGGACGGCGCCCTGGCGATCACCATCTACCATTCGTTACAGAAGGAAGTCCTCGCCCTCACGCGATTTGCCTGGCGTTGTCGGCAATGCGGCCGAGTATACCGACGCCAACGACGGACAATTCAGCCGAGGCGGCACCATTGCGGCATCTGTCGGGGATTCCTACAAGAATTGGGATCGGTCAGCCTGGCTCCGACTGATTCCGAACGTTCTTCCCGCACGACAGTGCCTCCCTCTGAACGCCTCTTGCGGCCGCTTCAATTGTCCTTTACCTTCTAGCAGGATGCTGAAAAAGTCCGCCAGCTTCGTTCTCGCTTCGCTCAGAAGCTCAACGTACCGAAGCGTACGCCTTCGCCTCTTCGCTCGCTACGGCCTTGCTGGACGGCCATTTTGAGCATCCTGCGTGGGTGTTCTGCTCTGACCCCAGACGTGCAAACTATCGATGTTCTGCTATGCCGAAATTTTCTTTCCTAGGCTTCTGTTCAGGAGGAAGCGATGCGTTGGTCGCGCCAGATCCTCTTTGGGGACGTCGACGCCATGTTCGCCTCAGCGGCCGTGGTGAAGGACCCGAGCCTCGCCGGTAAACCGGTCGCGGTCGGCGGTCCACCGCCACGTGGGATCATCGCCGCGGCCAGCTACGCCGTGCGGCCATTCGGCGTCCACTCGGCGATGCCGACAGCGAAAGCCCTCCAGCTCTGTCCCAACCTCATTCTCCTACCTCCTGATCGGCCCCTGTATCGACAACTGCATGATGCGATGCGGGCCGTGACCGATCAGTTATTCCCGCTCACCGAATGGAGCAGCATCGACGAGTTTTATGCCGACACGACACAGCTCCAGACCCGCCATCCCGATCCTCGCTCACTGGGGCAACTCGTGAAGGATGCGCTGTACGAGGCCACGGGATTGTGCTGCACCATCGGCGTCGCGACCGGCAAGACCGTCGCCAAAATTGCAGCGGATAGTCACAAGCCGGATGGACTGGTGACGGTCCCACCTGGTACGGAAGAAGCCTTCTTAGCGCGGCGGCCTCTGCGCTCATTGCCGGGTATCGGTCCCCAGACCGCCGCGCGCCTGGAACCGCTCGGACTCAAGACGATCGGCGAGCTGTTGGACCAACGCTGGGATCAACCCTTGCGTTATATCTTTGGCACGCGACTCCACTGGGTTCGCGAGCTGGCGCAGGGGATCGACCACGAACCGGTGGTAGCCGATCGCGAATCTAAAAGCCTCAGCCACGAGACCACATTTGAACACGATACGCATGATCGTCCATTTCTTGAGCGAACCCTGCGCGGATTCCTCCGCGACCTGGCGCGGGATCTCCGACAGGAAGGATTGGCCGCCGGATCCTGCACGGTGAAGCTGAAAAACGCCCGTTTCGCCATCACCACCAAGCAGCATCGCTTTCCGCACCCGCTGAACTACGATCCCGACATGTGGCCGACCGTCCAACAAGCACTACAGGAACTCTTTCAACCCGGCACCGAGTACCGCTTGGCCGGACTCGCGCTCTCCGCCTTGACGCCCGCGCCGCCCGGGCTGTTCGACCAACGGCGGGCGAAAGCCATTGAGGCAATGGACGCGCTGATTGCTAAGCACGGGTCGTCGGTGATTGGGTTAGGCGGCGTGAGCCACGACGATACCGAGTAATGTTCTGTCTCTTTCCATCCGAGCGCACAGTCGGTATGATGCAGTTATGTCCGTGAAAGTCATGACCAGAGACCAACTCGTCCCTCTTCTACAAGCGGCGCGGACCCAAGGCAAGCGCATCGTGTTCACGAACGGCTGTTTTGATCTCATGCACGTGGGCCATACGCGCTACCTCCAGGCCGCGAAAGACCTTGGCGACCTGCTTGTTGTCGCCGTCAACAGCGACGCGTCCGTCAGGAGTTTGAACAAGGCCCCGGATCGGCCGATCGTCTCGGACGCTCAGCGGGCAGAAGTGGTCGCTGCCCTCGGCTGTATCGATTATGTCATCTTGTTCAACGAACCGGACCCCCAAAGCCTGATTGCCGCATTGCAACCGGATGTCCTTGTCAAAGGCGGAGATTGGGCGGTGGAACGGATCGTCGGCCGCGAGATTGTGGAAGCGCGCGGCGGAATCGTCCGTACCATTCCCCTGGTCCCCGGCGTATCCACCACGTCGCTGATCGAACGCATTCGTTCAACCACAACATAAGCCGTCGCAGTGTCCCATACTACCCACACCCCTTCAGCATCCCAATGGTTCGTTCCTGTCGCCGCAGCACTGGCTGGCGAGACAGGCCGTCCCTCTGTCACCGGCTTGCACGGTTCCACCGCTGGCCTTGCCCTTACCACGCTCCTACATCCTCAGTTAGGCACACTGGGGAATCGATCGTGGCTGATCGTCACCGGATCGGACGAGGCGGCTGAACGCCTCTTCGATGACTTGCACTTTTTCCATGATCTCATCGGCCTTCCGACGGCTCCCCTCGCCCTGTTCCCGAGATGGGAAACCTTGCCATACGAGGGCAGCGCCCCCCATGTCAGTCTGATCGCACGGCGGATGAATACCCTGCATCACATCCGAACCGCACCGCGGACCTACCTCGTCACCTCCATCGCGGCCCTGATGCAGCGGCTGTTGCCCGTCACGACCTTCACCCGCACCACCCTACAATTCAAGCGGGGCGGCACGATTGAGCGGGAAGCCCTCACCGGAGGACTCTTGCGTCTCGGCTACCGCCGGGTCTCGGTGGTGGAAATCCCAGGCGAGTTCAGTATTCGAGGCGGCATTGTTGATATTTTCTCGACGGCCTATGCCGACCCGCTTCGTGTAGAATTTCTTGGCGAAACCATCGACTCACTCCGCCTGTTCGATCCCGCCACGCAGAAATCCACCGCGAAGCTGGATTCAGCGATGGTCCTTCCCGCGCGGGAATATCTGCGTGCAGAGACTTCGCTGGATGCCCTTGCTCCCATTCCAGCAGATGCCGAGTGGCGCGCGCCGGATCTCTATCCCGACATGGACACCCTCTTCGATTATTTCGCCGAACAGCCTGTCTTGGTCCTGGATCAACCGGCTGCGTTGACAGGGGCCTGCGCAGACCTCTGGAGCAAAATCGACGACGGCTATCTCCGCCACGCCGGTCGGGAGACGGTCGTGCCCTACCCGTCACCAGAGCGGTTGTTTCTTTCCTGGCCGGAACTCATGGATCACACGAACGGCTGGTCCACCCTCGCGCTCGAGCCGCTCACCACGAGCGATGCGTCTTGGAGTCCGGTCCAGGCCTTTCCCGCTCAGATCCCGGCCAGCGCAGGCCTCGGGGCTCGCGGGATGCCCTTCAGCCAAACCCTGGCCATCATGGATCGCCTGCGAGAGGCATGTCGCGTAGTCCTCGTCGCAAGGAGTCGCGGCCAAGTGGATCGCTTGCTGGCACTCTTACGCGAACACGATGTGCCGGCGATGGAATGGACAGTGGGCGCCTGGACCTCTTCTAGTAAAACCAAAGCGCCGTTTTACGTCTTACATGGCGATTTGTCCGCGGGATTCCTCGCCACGGACTTGCGCCTAGCCATCCTGACGGAAGAAGAACTGTTTGCCAAAGGCGCGCGCCACAAGCCCCAGGCCAAAAGTAAAGCCGCGACCTTCCTCTCCTCATTGGAAGACCTCAACGTGGGCGACTATGTCGTGCATGTTCAACATGGCATCGCCAAATATCAAGGCCTCAAGCGCCTCTCGGTGCAAGACTTCGACAGCGATTATTTGATCTTGGAATTCGCCGGCGGCGACACCTTGTATGTTCCCCTGGAACGGCTCGACCAGGTGCAACGGTACAGCGGGGCGGACGGCCATGCACCCCGCCTGGAACGGCTAGGTGGCGCCAATTGGGCCAAGACCACGGCGCGTGTAAAGAAGGACATCGAGGAGATGGCCCACGAGTTGGTCGATCTGTATGCCAACCGCGAGCTCGTGACCCGCCATGCCTATGGATTCGATAGCACCATGTATCACGAGTTCGAAGCGGCCTTCGAGTACGAAGAAACAGACGATCAACTCAAAGCCATCCAAGACATTACACACGACATGGAGTCCAGCAAGCCGATGGACCGATTGGTGTGCGGCGACGTCGGGTACGGGAAAACGGAAGTGGCGATGCGTGCAGCCTTCAAGGCGGTGGAAGCGAATCGCCAGGTGGC
>JANYEF010000305.1 GCA_025363325.1 Nitrospira sp.
CCCACACTTCACGCCTCACGCTTTACGGTTCCTGCTAGCGAAGGTATTCCATGAATAAGGTCGCCAGAGAAAGATAGATGGTAATGCCCGTGATGTCATTGGCCGTCGTCACAAAGGGGCCGGCTGCAACGGCAGGATCCACCTCCATTCGCTTTAGCAAGATGGGCATGAACGTCGCCATACTGGTCGAGACCATGAACGCAATAATCAGCGACAACCCCACGACCATGCCCAGAAACGCTTGGTGCCAAATCCAGCCGACGATCGTGAGAATCACGCCGCAGGCGAGCCCCATCAGTAGTCCAACCTTGATCTCCCTGAAAAACACGGTGCGCACATCCGTCAGCTCGATCAGCCCTGTCGCCAACCCGCGAATAATGAGGGTCGAAGACTGGAGGCCCACGTTTCCACCCATGGCGGCGATAACCGGAATAAAACTCACGATGGCCACCACTTCCTGAATCGTATACCGGAACTCCCACAGAATCGCGCCCGACAACAGACTGCCGACCAGATTCGTAAAGAGCCACGGAAGCCGGTGCTTCGCCGATGCCACGCTGGAGGATTTCGAGACCGAGTCCTC
Source organism: Nitrospira sp. (assembly GCA_025363325.1). Lineage (GTDB taxonomy): Bacteria > Nitrospirota > Nitrospiria > Nitrospirales > Nitrospiraceae > Palsa-1315. Next base: position 584 of record JANYEF010000305.1, read on the forward strand.
TTCGATCGCGCCGGCCATCTTGAGCATGTCTTCGGTCGCTTCTTCCCGGATGACGTCCACGACGTCGTCAACCGTAATAATGCCGACCAATTTGGTGTCGTTGTCGATGACCGGAATCGCGAGCAAGTTGTAACTCGCCACCTGACGGGCGACTTCTTCCTGGTCCATGTCGACCGTCACGCTGATCACGTCGCGCGTGGCGATGTTTTTCAGCGGCGTCGCGGGAGGGACCGTCAGCAACTGCCGCAGCGAGAGCACCCCGACTAAACGCTCATCCTTGTCGGTCACGTAAATATAGAACACCATTTCCGCATCCGTCGCCAGCTGGAGACGTCGGATAGCATCCTGCGCCGTCGCATCTTCCGGAAGCGCGAAGAACTCCGTCGTCATGATGCCGCCGGCCGTATCCTTCGGATACTTCAGCAGGTCGGCGACTTCCGTGGAGTCCTCCGTCCGCATCAGTGAGAGAATCGCTGTGGCTCGTTCTTCCGGCAGAACCCCGAGGATGTAGGCCACGTCGTCAGGGCCGATGTCTTTGATCAGCCAGGCGATATCCGAGTGCAGCAGGTCCGCCAGCACCTGATTGATACTGTCACTGTCAAGCTCGCTCAGCACTTGGCCGCGCTTCGACTCGCCTCGCACCAGTTCAAAGACTTCCCGCTTTTCTTTGGGGGACGACAGATGCACAATTACTTTCGCCACGTCAGCCTGATGCATCCGGCCCAGCATCTTCGCGAGATTGGTGATCGCACCCCGGTGCAACAGCCGTTGCACCGACAATAGCACGATGTCGGACTTGGTCCGGCCTCGATCAGCCTGGTCACGCAACGCGTCGCGGAGGAGATCTTTATCCCCTGGACGAGGGCGCGGATCCGCTGGATTCGACTCTGTCATACGTTCCGCCGGCTGCATCACGATCCTGGCTAGTACCCTAATTCAGTAAGGGCGTGCTCATCTTCTCGCCACGCCTCGCGCACTTTCACCCACAGCTGCAGAAACACTTTCATCCCAAAGATCTGTTCCATGTCACGTCGTGCATCGGTCCCGACCGCCTTGAGCCTCTCTCCGTGCTTCCCGATCAGGATCGCCTTATGAGACTCACGCTCGACCAGTACCGTCGCGCTGATGCGCGCCAGCTTCCCTTCCTCGACAAATTCGTCGATCTCCACGGCAACCGAGTAAGGCACTTCCTCATAGGTCTGGTGCAAAATCTTCTCGCGAATCATCTCAGCCGCCAAGGTCCGCATGGACTGATCGGTGACGGTGTCTGCATCATAAGCCGCATCCCCTTCCGGAAGATGGGCCACGGTCACGGACAGCAATCGACCGACATTATCGCCGGTTTCAGCCGACACAGGCACCACGTCCGTCCAAGCGAATAGCCTGGCGTAGCTTTCCATCACCGGCAGCAACTTGAGCTTATTGACCAAATCCACCTTATTCAATACGAGAATGACCGGACGCGGACGCTTCCTGACCGCCCCTTTCACATGATCGATGACCAAGAGATCACCGGGGCCAGGCGAACTCGTCGTGTCCATCAACACATACAAGATATCGGCCTCCTCCAGCACGTCGACCGTGGTACGGACCATGCGGCGATTGAGCAGATGTTG
>JANYEF010000308.1 GCA_025363325.1 Nitrospira sp.
CGCCCATACAGCTCTTCAAACCGCATCCGTCGCACCTCCTGTAGCACGCTCGCCCGTGTCATAGTGGCCCTCCTTGAGGGCGCACCCTAAACCGGACAGATCATGTGCTACAAAAACCGGACAGATGATGTGCTATCTACAGGTTTCACGTCCGTTTCTTGACAGGCTCTTCGCCTGACAGCTACGATGGATTCATTAACCACGCAGCAGCCATCTACCTTGTGAGCAGAACCTCCTCCGTGATGTCCCTTCTGACACGCGTCATCAGCCATCCGACAGCCTGGCTTATCTTGATCATACCCCTTGTGATCGTCAGCCCGCTCGGCGCCCAGATCACCGTGACGGATCTGCAATCTCCCTATAGCTTTGTGAACGATCCCCTCGACAAGGGCTATTTCATCTCAAGCGTCAACGGCGAGGCGGAAACTGCCGATAACAACGGATTCATCACCAAGCTCGATCCCAACGGCAAACTCCTTGACCTCAAGTTCATCCAAGGCGGCAAGGGGGACGTCACCCTCCATGCCCCCAAAGGCATGGCCGTGGTGGAACATGTACTCTACGTGTCCGATCTCGATACCTTACGGGGCTTTGACACGACCACCGGTAAGCCCGTCCTGGCGCTCACCATCCGATCGCCCGCTAGCTCACAGTCGGGGCTGCCACAGACCTCGTTGAGCGACGTGACCTTCGATGGCAAGGGCCATTTGTATTGCTCCGATCAGAAGGCCAACACAATCTACCGTGTCGATCTGGCCACCCAGACATTTTCCGTGCTGGTCACAGACCGCGCCCTGGCCGGCCCCTCAGGCCTTGTCGTCCATCCCAAGTCCGGCCAGATCATCGCGGTGAGTTGGGACAAAGGAAAGATTTCCGAGGTCTCGCCGGAAGGTCTGGTCACGGAACTCTTCTCCAACGGATTTTTTTCCAGCCGCTTTCAGAATCTTCGCGGCGTGGATTTCGACCGTTGGGGCAACATGTACGTGTCGGATTTCACAACGGGAAAAGTCTGGCGCATGAGCTGGGACAAGCGGTTTCAAGTCATCGCCGAATTCTTACCCTCGCCGGGAGATCTGAGTATCGACCGTGCAAACAACCTCATCCTTGTTCCGTATGAATTGGCCCATGCGGCCGAGATGAACGGGCTGGAAACCCCCAGTGATGGGAAGCCCAAGAAAGAAAAGCGGACGTTGGCGGACTATGGTTTCATCCCTCCGCCACCGAAACCTGCAGCGGAAGGACCCGGGGGGAAATGAGCCACTGTGCCTATTGCACACAACGAAAAGGCAAGCGGCCTTGCCCAGCCTTGACGGGGCTGATCTGCAGCCAGTGTTGCGGTGAACACCGGATCGTGCGAGTCTCATGCCCCGCTGACTGCGTCTATCTCGAATCCGGGAGCGACTATCAGCAGAAACGGCTTGCGGTACAATTCATGCCGGTGCGCCGAGATTTCTATCGAGAGCTGGCGGAACTAGGCGGCGACAAGGCCGTAGCCCTGTTCAATCTCGTCGAAGTGGTGATCTTTAGTTATTTCCAAGGACGCCGCGACGGGCAAGATGCGGAGATCGTGGCAGCGCTGCAAGCCTTTCGACGCACACTCAGCCCCCTCCATGTGCCTGCCGCACCGATGCCGGTCTTCGCGGAACGTCTGAAGAAAGAGTACGACACGTACAACAAACAGAATCCTCAGCAGATCGCCGATACGTCCTCCGCACCGGAGATACTGGACCGTGCGATCGCCTTCGTCTCACGATTTTCCGGTACGGACTTGCAATCACAACGGTTCCTCGGTGGGCTCATTGGCTATGTGCGAGCCTACCATCCTGAAATTGCGAAACACCTGACCGAGCAACGTGAACCGGGCCACATCATCTTACCTGGGCAGCAGTTCATGCCGCCCCCGGCGCCCGAGCCTCATACCCATGACCCAGGGTGCCAGCACCACCACTGAAGAGTAGCCACCACCGAGGACGGTAGACCACACACCATGAGCACAGATAAAGAACGAAAGATCAGAAAAGCGCGCCGAGTGGAGTTACGCTGCACCCTGGGATTTTCTTCCGGAGAGGTCGAAGGCGACGCCACGATCACAAACATTTCGACGGCCGGCTGTCGAGCCGAGTCTGACATCAATGTGGCGGAAGGACTGGCCGTTCAGGTCATACTTCAGCTTCCCGACCAGTCACCACCAGTGAAAGTCGAACGGGCCTCGGTACGTTGGGTCTCAGGCCATGCCTTTGGCCTGAGCTTCATTCTGTTCTTCCCATCCGAGCGAGCCCGCCTCCGCACATTCATCGAAAAAATCAAATAGCGTTATCCCGTCCACATTCCTCAAGCAGCGGAGTCCGTGAGACTCCGCTGCTATTCGACAATCGTCACCGTCATCTCAATCCGCTCGTTCGGCAAGTCGTGATCGTTTTTCGGCACGCCCACGATCTTATCGGCGACGCCAAGGCCTTTG
>JANYEF010000310.1 GCA_025363325.1 Nitrospira sp.
CTTCTTGCCAAAACGTTTAAGGGTAAGGGCATCTCCTTCATGGAGAATCATCCAAGCTGGCACGGGAAACCGGTCCCCAAAGGCGAGGAAACCCAGCAGGCGATGGATGAGTTGACCAGGCAGTTGAAGCCGGGCGGCACAGCCATTTCAGTTAAGAAACCATCGACGCCGGCTCAGGGACCTTCGTCTATCAGTCCCCTCCCACCTTCGCCCTACAAAGTAGGCGATGCTGTCGCGACGCGTGAAGCGTTCGGCCACGCATTTGAGGCGCTGGGCGCGGTCAATCCGCTGGTCGTGGGACTGGATGCCGACGTGAAAAATTCGACCTATACCGACAAGTTCGGCAAGAAATTTCCTAATCGGTTCTTTGAAAGTTTTATCGCGGAGCAAAATATGCTCGGGGCCGCAGCCGGTTTAGCTGCCTGCGGGAAAATTCCATTCGTTGCCACCTTTGCCGCATTCTATACGCGAGCCTACGATTTCATCCGCATGGCCGCCATCAGCGGCTCGAACATCAAACTCGTCGGCACACACGTCGGCGTGAGCATTGGGGAAGACGGCCCCTCGCAGATGGGCCTGGAAGATATTGCAATGATGGCCGCGCAACCGGGCGTGACCGTGTTGTATCCCTCCGATGCGACCTGTACGTATCGGCTCGTCGAAATAGCTGCGACGCACAAAGGGATGGTCTACATTCGGGCCGGTCGCCCAAAGTCTCTAGTTCTGTACGGGCCCGATGAAAGGTTCCACATCGGTGGATCGAAAGTCATTCGCCAAAGCGCGTCGGATGTCCTCACGATCGTTGCAGCAGGCGTCACGCTCTTCGAGGCCCTGAAGGCCTACGATACATTGAAAGCTGCCGGCGTCTCCGTGCGGATCGTCGATCTCTATAGCATCGTCCCCATCGACCGCACGACGTTGCTGGATAGTGCCAGGGCCACGCAGGGGCGAATCCTCACCGTTGAAGATCATTATGCACACGGCGGCCTCGGGGATGCTGTGCTCAGCGCGGTCGGACCCGAAGGTTTCAAGGTGCATAAACTCGCCGTTCGCACGATCCCGCACAGCGGGAAACCGGACGAACTCGTCGACTACTTTGGCATCGGAGCACGGTCGATTGTCGAGGCAGCCAAACAGATAACAAAATAAGCCCTCCTGCATCGCCCTTCCTCATGAGTTGTGGGGTATGCCTTTCCTGAACATTCTGTCAGGACCGGCACGCCAACGTATACGTCAGAAACTGACTGAAACCCATTAGGGCAGTCAGTGCTCCAGAACCGGCGGCCAGCGCCGCCTGAGGCCAAAAATAACTACACCTTCCGCGAAGGCGATCCCACCGAGTATTTCCCTATCGTGAATGAAGGGACCGGGAAGTGCATGACCTCCTAGCCGGAGGGGAAGGAGTGCACACTGAAGATGCTGATGCCGTGGGATTTCTTCTGTTGCGACGCGGCAGCGTTCGATGGACCCTCGCATCCCGGCTCAGTCCAACCGACGGAGATGTCAGCATCCTCCTGATGAAGTAAGAGGGCCTATTCCGAGATGCTGTGGCGGAACCCAGATGCCGCGCTTGAAGTGATTACATATCCATGCAATCGAGTGAAGGAAGCCCAGGAGAAATCCAAAAATCTTGCGCTCGTCCTTGCCGATCAACTGCTCGCCTGACTGCTCGTTGACCTTGCAGCCCACAATGAAATCAAGAATCTAACGAAATTCGTCTGACAATTCGGATGACCAAGCAAGCTATGGCCACCTGTGAGGGCGTGGGGCAGGCCGTGACCAAGTTGGGCGATTTCTTCCGGTTTTCCAACGAGAAACCGCACCACCATACCGTATTGTATCGAAGACCGGCTGAGGTCTACTAGGCCGCGTAGGCGGATGGAAGTTTAAGCCTCCATGTCGTGGGCGGCTTAACGTAAATTCCAGATTTTTCTGCCTTGACAATGGGGTACACGTAAGGCATCCTGACACGCATCGACTTTGGAGGGACGGCATGCTTTTCAAGCATGGCCTTGTCGCTACGTCTACCTGGGCATGAGATTCGCGCATGCGGGCAGGGGCATCACCAATGCCAAATTCGATGCGCTGGTCGGCAAGCGCGAACAATCTATATTGTGATCGGTGCTGCGCTCCATGAGGCAAGACATCATCGAGAGACGATACTCACCATCAGGAAAAGGAGGTGCGAATGGCGATGAGGAAGGTCGGGATATCGGTCGTGTTGATGGCATCTGCCCTGATTCTTTCAGGAGGGATGGCTTACTCTGAGGAACCAGTGCCATTGCCTCAAGTTCCGGCCGAGTATGCCGGCAAGCATATGCCGGCTGGAGGGTGGACGGATCCTAAGGCCATAGAGGAGGGAGCGAAGATTTTTACCGGCGAGGCCAACCCGCTCGTCAACTGTGGCAGCTGCCACGGCAAGGACGGTCAACCGGTGAAGAAGGGGGCGCGGGATCTTCGTGACCCGAAAAACACCACCCGTTTCTCGGACAGCTTCTGGTTCTGGCGCGTCTCGGAAGGTATCCCGAAGACGAAGATGAAGGCCTGGAAATCACTCCTCTCGGAGGAGCAGATCTGGCAGGTGATGGCGTACGAGCACCAGTTCTCGCACGGGAACAAACCAGCTGAGCACACGGATTACAAACCCTAAACAGGAGGCAAATCCGAATGCCATGACTAGGGCTAAAATCATTCGAGACGTACCAAGTAGCTGAGAGAAAAAACCATCAGAGCCATCCACAATCAAAGGAGACTGCGATGTCTATTAGTTTTTCGCGTAATTTACGCAATGCCGGATTGATCAGCGCATTTGTCATCGCTCCGTGTCTGGCCATTGCGCCAGGAGCGGCCTCGGCGATGGAGACCATCAAAGCCGTCGTGACGGCCGCACCCAATGTTCCCCCTCCGATCACACGCCACGAGGCGGCCAACGTCATAGTAGAACTTGAAGCTAGCGAGTGGGTCGGTAAGCTTAGCGACGATAATAATTATAAGTTCTGGGGTTTTAATGGCACCGTCCCAGGGCCCATGGTCCGAGTGATGGTGGGGGATACGGTTGAAATCCATTTGAAGAACAAGGCGGACAGCAAGGAAAGTCACAATATTGACTTTCATGCGGTCACTGGGCCAGGTGGTGGGGCCGCGATGCTCAATACCGAGCCTGGGCAGGAAAGCAAGTTACGATTTAAGGCCCTCAGTGCTGGCCTCTATTTCTATCACTGCGCCACCGCGTCTCCATCCATTCCTGAACACATTGCGAATGGCATGTACGGTGCGATCTTAGTGGAGCCGGTTGGTGGGCTTAAGCATGTAGAAAAAGAATTTTATGTCGTGCAAAGCGAGTTTTACACCAAAGAGGGGAAGAAGGGCGAGACCTTGGAGTTTTCGTTCGAAAACGGGTTAGCGGAGGCCCCGTCACATGTGGTGTTTAACGGCAATGCACAATCGCTGATCAAAAATCCTCTGAAGGCCAAGGTGGGCGACACCATTCGAATGTTCTATATCAACGCCGGACCAAACTTGGTCGCCTCGTGGCACATCATCGGAGAGATATTCGACAGGGTGTACATGCACGGTTCCTTGACAACAGCTCCATTGGAGGGTCTCCAAACCACCTTGGTGCCTGCGGGTGGCTCTTCCATGGCAGAATTTAAGGTCGAAGTGCCTGGAACCTATCTCAATGTGGACCACTCAATCTTCCGCATTGCAAAAGGTGCCGTGGGCCTGCTGAAGGTAGAAGGCCCAGAACAACCGGACATCTACAAAGGCCTGAAGTAATCAGCAGATAGCCTAAAGAATGATTGCAAAACGCAGTGGCTCAATAGCAGTGGCGCTCAAGGCGTCAGGGTCTTAAGAGTCGCGGCGAAGCAGCGTAATCTACGGGAAGGGAGAGGCGAGCCTCTCCCTTCCCGTCTTTACTTGTATCGGAAGTTTAGGGCCACCACCTTGGTATAGCGAGCAAAACTTGTTCCAGCTCTCCCGCTCGTTCTTCTTCTAGGCTGAAACCTTTCCCACTTTGCTGCCACATCTCTCCCCCTAAACGTCCAGTTCCGCACGAATCGCCTGCTGGACCGCATCGGCTCACGCGAGCACGGTCTGGCTCTTCTGCGGCAACCCCTTTGAATCGCCAAGTCGAGCCTCACCCGACGGACCTGCTGGGTAAAGAGGTCGCACGCGCTGCTCGTGCTCGGCAAACGTCGCAAACTCGACCCTGGCACGGAGCATCTCCAACATCTTACCCGAAAATCCGCGCTCCCTGACCCGTTCAAGTTGGGCCCAGGCGCGCTAGGCAGAAACCTGAATGCCGATCTTTCCAGCTTTACTTGTTGATGCTGAACACACATCGCAGGGCTCCGAAACGCTCAGGGACATCCTCAGGTCCAAAGAGAAACATGGTGCGAACTCATCGGCCATCGGCAAACGCAGCCTGTCGTAACGGAGACCCGTAGGCCCACTAGCGCGGGCTCAGATGCGAAATTTTCCACTCGCCCAACGAAGCCAGAGCCTCCTTTTACAAACTTAGCTCATCGGCCGGTCCGCCCTCGAACGGTAGGATGATTCAATGTAGTATCAGCAAACACGTCGTGCACGGGTCCCTGGACCACTTCCTCCTCAACAGTCTAGCCCCTCGACTTGAGGCTTCAACGTACCGTTTGGCCTGGCACAATTGAGGAGTGGCGGGTCCCTCGTCGAAAGGCCTTGGCCTTTCGCTCGTGGCAAGACCCGATTGCATCACTTGGAAACACGTCCCGTCTAACGACTCCCTGACGCACATAAAAGTTGCGCAACCTATTCATTTCGCGACGTGTGTGCCCGGGACCCACAGATCAGGCGAATGACATTCGCTATTCTATGCGTCACACATCTTCAGTGGGAGGCTGTTGCACCTCGTGGAGCATAGGACACTGATCACGGCCTGGCAGATCTCGGTCCCAAAGCCGGCTTCAAGCCCCCATACACTCTGGACCCTCTGGCTACTCAGTCACACTCACTCAATCATGAGCTGGCCATGAGTATCGTAACAAGCAGGGAAAGTGACCTCACTACAGAGCCTGTTGTAAAAATCCATCAATCACCCCTCGACACGCTCATGGCGAATGGAGTGCGCACGTAAAACATTGGAGGTTTTCCGTTCTTGCGGAGCCTTTCGGCAAGTTCAGGACAGGACAGGCCAGCCTCTTGTAGCGAAGTTCAGCCACATAAGAATGGGGGGTGGGCAACTGGCTCTGAGGGATTCTTGGGAGTGCTCGTGCCCCCAAATCGATTCTTATCACTCAGTCTTGCCACGACACGGCATCAGATAGCGTGACTCCCACTCACACGGCATGCCCCTCTCAGCGTGTAACTACGTACACCTCAGCATACATCAGATATCAAGGGGAGTTGTACAACGCGTTCTTCGATATCACTTCACCTCTGAGGCCTTCACCAACGAGCGCAGGGATCACGGCTCGAGGATCAATATGAGCTGCTGCCGGTTTCAAAGACACCGAGTGAGGTGTATGAATGAAACCGGAGGTAGGTCATGGAGCGACGCACGTGTACGCGAGAGTGCAACGTTGAGGC
>JANYEF010000346.1 GCA_025363325.1 Nitrospira sp.
AGTAGTGCATGACCATATTCGCCCAATAGGTGCCATGCATGCCCAGCATGCCCATGGACTGCGGATGCTCCCCAGGAAAGGCCCCAAGCCCCATTAACGTCATGTCGACCGGCATATGAGTCAGTTCAGCCAACTCCATCAATTCTTGCGACGCACCCGAGAAAATGACACCACCGCCGACATACAACACCGGCTTCTTTGCCTTCGTCATGGCCTCAGCCGCTTGCTTGATCTGCCACTTATTCCCTTCATACACTGGATTGTAGCTGCGGATGGAAACAGAACTAGGATAGGTAAATTCCGCCTTATCCATGGATACGTCTTTCGGAATGTCCACTAACACCGGCCCTGGACGCCCCGTCGTCGCAATGTAGAAAGCCTCTTTGATCGTCATCGCCAGATCTTTCACATCTTTCACGAGGAAGTTATATTTGGTGCAGGGACGACTCAATCCCATGTTATCCGCTTCCTGGAAGGCATCATTCCCAATCAGACTGGTGGGAACTTGTCCGCTAAAACAGACCAGCGGCACGGAGTCCATGTAGGCATCCGCCAAGGCTGTAAGCACGTTCGTCAGGCCAGGGCCTGAGGTCACAAGGCATACCCCGGCTTTACCAGTCGCCTTGGCATAGCCCTCCGCCATATGGCCCGCACCCTGCTCATGGCGGGTAAGGACCACCTCAATGTCCTTCTGCTGGTGAAGCATGTCGAAAATCTTCAGAACGACACCACCAGGAAGCGCAAAAATCGTCTTCACGCCTTCCCGTTTTAGGCATTCGATGAGGATTTCAGCACCTGTGAGCTTCATGACAGAACCTCCATCCATACCACCAGTAAGAAGCCGGCAGAGGAATCATGATAATACACTACGCCTCGTCTCGCCCAGTATGGACAAGAAACAACTCTCACGATCACTCAGAACATTCTGAAAAATCAAGGGGGAATATGTGTAATCCTATCACCACGTATTTCCACTCGTCAATAGTAAGTAGGGCGAACTGAAGCCTCTCTCCCTGACAGTCCGCCTCCCCACATGATACCCTCTCACGCTCCATCTCGTTGACCCTGAGTCGTACCTCCATGAGCATGCCTGTCCGTGTAACTATCCTGTCTCGTGAGGACTGCCATCTCTGCGATGTCGTCTACCGAATAGCGACCCATCTCCAATCCGAACTACATATCGAAACGAGCAAGGTAAATATCGAAGGCGACAGGGTCTTGACAGAACGCTATGGGGCGAAGATTCCCGTCGTCTTACTCGACGAGGTCGAACACTTCGCAGGGAAAGTGACGGAAGGAGAGCTCCGTCGAGCGATAAAAAGAGCGCGGTGGAGGAGACCTATAAGCCGGATTCTGTCCCGCCTGGGATATGGTCCCACACGGGGGTGATCATTTCTCTGGGATCCGAGTTACCTCGAACCTCAAGCGACCTACCCGAAGACCTCGGCCGGGCCAGCCGGTCGCCGACTCTCCGAAGAAAGCCGACAGATGTCTTCCTATTTGGCCTTGCATCGGGCGACGCTTACCGTGCCGGTGATGTCGCCACCACCGCGGTGGGCTCTTACCCCACCGTTTCACCCTTACCTGAGCCAAGGCGACCAGATCGGAATCCCGTCGCCTTGGCCATCGGCGGTTTGTTCTCTGTGGTGCTGGTGTCGGATCGCTCCGCCTGGGAGTTACCCAGCGCCCTGCCCATGAAGTCCGGACTTTCCTCTCAGAGCGTTACCGCCCCAAGCGATCACCCGGTCTTCTCCCTCGCGCCAGAATACTATAGGGCTGGATGTCCGCGCTTTCAAGGGCTCACCACAAATGTCTCGACTTACTGCACGACCGGCAACAGCGCCGCAGGCACCGGCGGCTTAGTCTGGTAAATGGCCATGGCCTCCGGCATCCACTGTTTCAGCTGGTCGATGCGGGTCTCGTGGCTTGGGTGCGTAGACATGAACTCTGACGGCACGCCGCCACCGGACATCTGCCCCATCCGTTCCCACAGAGCTACCGACTCGCGCGGATCATAGCCGGCATCCGCCGCAAGCAAAATCCCAATATAATCCGCCTCAGATTCATGCTTTCGACTAAAGGGCAGCAACACGCCGACTTGCGCCCCCACACCAAGCGCCGCCATTGCCGCTTGCCCTAACATCCCTCCCCCGCCTGCCGCCCCTGCTGCCGCGCCGACCACTTGCAGCGTGGCATTCGTCAACTGGCCTTGGCTCATCCGTTCTGCACCGTGTCGGGCCAAGGCATGGACGACTTCATGCCCCATGACGGCGGCCAGCCCTGCTTCGGTCTTGGCCATGGAGAAGATGCCGGTATACACCGCCATCTTGCCGCCAGGCAGCGCAAACGCATTCGCCGTCTTGTCATCCTTGATGATCGTCACTTCCCACTGAAACTGCTTCGCCATCTCCGCATATTTCGACCGCTTCGCCGCCTCGACGATCCGCGCCGCGACTCTCTTCACCGGTTCGATCTCGCGAGGATCTTGAGACGGTCGCATCTTGGGGTCGCTCTTGACCTGATCGTAGGCCTGCGCGCCCATTTTCATTTCTTCCGACACCGACGTCATCAGCAACTGCGACCGCCCCGTATAGGGATTCGTTTCGCATCCAGCCAGTGCCGCAACACCAATCGCCATAACCATGACCAACGTGAGCTGTGAGATCTTCATGCCGTCCCTCATCGCATACCCCCATACATCGCTTGTGTCTGCAGCGCTTCGGCAAATTGACCGACCTGCAAGGCTCTGTTAGATTACCGCGCCCCTCCAATATTTTCTACTAGGGCCACTCGCCTGTGACGGACAAGACTCATCACCAGACCGTAGAACGCATCGGCATCGATGAATCCGGCAAAGGAGACTATTTTGGTCCTCTGGTCATCGCCGCTGTCTTCGTCGACGCCAGCACACAGAGCGATCTGATTCTCATGAATGTCCGGGACAGCAAGAAAATCTCAGACGGCCGCATTCTTCAAATGGCGCCCGACATCCGGATACTGTGCCCCCACAGCATTGTCGCGATCGGACCGCAACGATACAACGAACTGTACGCGAAGATCCGGAACTTGAATCGCCTGCTGGCCTGGGGACATGCCAAGGCCCTGGAGACTCTGCTCGAAAAGGTTTCGTGCGGGCGCGCGATCGCGGATCAGTTCGGCGACGAACGGTTGATTCTGAACGCCCTGCAGGAGAAAGGACGCACCATTGTCCTGGAACAGCGGCATAAAGCCGAATCCGATATCGCCGTCGCTGCGGCCTCCATACTGGCCCGTTCAGAATTCCTCCTCCGATTGAAACGTCTCTCGGATGAGATTGGCACGACGTTGCCCAAAGGGGCATCACCCGCAGTCACACTGGCCGGACGCATGATCGTGAAGAAGCATGGAGAGGAACGCCTGGGGTCGGTCGCAAAATTGCACTTCAAAACGACTCAGGCTGTTTTGGGGACAATAAACTAGACCGACTCGCCAATCTCAAGGATCGAAGTCTTGTCGAGATCGGGGCCTGGGGTTGTTTCGACAGGAATTTGCCCATCCCAGTAGAGCATCCGACGGCAGTAGGGACAGGTGTGGAGGTCTTGCGAGCGCTTCACTTCTGAAATCAGTTGCGGAGGAAGCTGAAGACGGCATCCGGAACAGATCCCCTCTTTGATCTCAGCAAGCGGTTGATCCTTCCGCGCCGCCTTGATCGTGTTATAGCGGCTGAGGAGCCCCTTCTCTACATGGGCCGAACGTGCTTGCCGCTGCGCTTCGAGATCGGCCAACTCTATTGAGAGCGAGTGCTCCAGTTCGTCGAGCACCTGCTTTTCCTGCCTAAAATTCTTTTCGATGGCACTGAGCTTCTCTTGCGCGTCTTTCGTCGTGCGCTGCAGTTGTTCGATCTTCTCCATACACAGCAAGATCTTCTCCTCGATGTCACCTTTCTTCTTGTTGGCAACCTCGATCTCGAAGAGATGAGCTTGATATTCCTTATTCGACTTTAACTCAGACAGCCGCGACTTCATTTTCTCTGTGTGCGCTTCATGCGCTTCAAGATCTTGTTCGTGCGACCGCCGTTCCTTAATAACAGTCTCCACGGAGGCACTGGTCTGTTGATGTAGCTGCTGGGCTTCTCGAAATGGGGTGTCAACCGCTTGGATCCGCTCTGGGATTTTTCGACGCTGGTCCTTGATCTCCGTGATTCGGAGATCTAGTTTCTGCAACTCGATAAGGGGGGCAAGATTGTGGTTCAACGCACTCCTATAGCTACTGTTCTACACAGAGGTCTAAACCTATGAATCCCACGGCCGCGCTGGTGGGCCCACTAGGACTTGAACCTAG
>JANYEF010000347.1 GCA_025363325.1 Nitrospira sp.
AGAGGGCATCGAGGTCGAGGTCATCGATCCCCGCACCCTCAAACCGTTGGACCTCCCAACGGTCGTGGCCTCCGTTAAAAAAACCGGACGTCTCGTGATCGTCGAAGAGGGCTGGCGCTTTTGCGGGCTGGGTGCGCAGATAGCCGAGAGCGTGTACGCGGCGGCGTTCGACTACCTGGACGCGCCCATCCAGCGCGTCACCGGCGAAGATGTTCCGATGCCCTATAGTCGCCCGTTGGAAGATGCCGCCATCCCGGACAAGGCGCGCGTCATCGAAGCCGTCAAAGCAGTGTGCGGCACACAGTAAACGAAGGAGGCACGATTACCATGTCGTCACAAGCTCAGGCTCCCAGTCATATCGAGATCACGGAGACACTCGTGCGTCTCTATGTGTTCCTGACGCAGTACCTCGATCGCTGCCTTGATGAGGCAGCCAGGAAGACATACCCGGACGAGGAACTGCACGCGCATCTCGCCAAGACGCGCGCGACGATGGCGGACATCCTCGCGGTGAATCCCGTGGTCAAGAGCAAAGTCGAGAAGGAATGCAAGGACATGCTCGCCCTCGGAGCCGCGATCTTGAAAGGCGGCCATGAGCGAGCCTCGGCGATGGAGCCGATGCAGGCGCAGCGCGCCATTCTACGGAACAAGACCATCGCGTTGAGCGATCTCTTGGCAGTGTTCCGGGCTCTCTGACAGAATACTGAAAACCGTTCTTTGGTTTGTTTGGTTTGTCTCGTTTGTTTGGTTGGACGAAACTAACCAGATGAACCAAATCAACCAGATAAACAAAACAAACCAGATGAACCAGACAGACCAGACACAGGAGAAACATCAATTGGCTGGCTTGGATACACGCGAACGCGGCTTCAGTAGGCCGGTCGTGTTTGAGCAAGCCGACGGAGGCTATCAAGCCATGCTGCGATATGAGACGACGCGCGTGGTGACCACCGCATACGACACACCGGGGGCTGCGCTGGAGGAATTAATTCGCACGCTCCAGGGACAGGGCTACTCGCAACTCCGCAGCCAACTGAGCGTCCGGGAGGGCGCCTACTTGGGTTCTCAGGAGCCTTGGATTGAGTATCCGGACCCCGCGAGGCAGCCTGAAATACCAGATGGATTGATCAGCAAGTTCTGCGCATGGTTTCGCCGCTCTACTATTAGTTAAATGGTGATGATGATTGAAAGACAACTCCTAATCTTAAGGATGCTCAAAAAGGCCGGCGGTCACACCCGCCCAGCCCCAGGCGCGCCAAGACGCACCTCTTTCCCGGGCGAGGCCGCAGGGAGCGAAAACCCCGAGGCGTACCGCTGTGGTACGTTGAGGGGGACGAGAGACCGAGAACGAAGTTGGGGGACTTTTTCAGCATCCGTGAAGGACTTTTATGGCTAGTCGCGTCGTCATGCCAAAATTAACAGATACGATGGAAGAGGGCGTCCTCCTTGCGTGGAAGAAACGCGAAGGGGATCCGGTGCAGGCAGGGGAGGCGCTCGCTGAAATCGAAACCGACAAGGCCATCATGGATCTCGAGGCCTTCGCCTCAGGCATCCTACGCAAGATCCTGGTGCAGGACGGCGCAACCGTGATGTCCGGAACGTTGATCGGCGTCATCGGCGGAGCGGATGAGGACATCACCTCGGCATTGACCGACCGGATCACTGCCGCGCCATCGGTCGGCGGCGGAACGAGGACAAGCGCGCCGCCTGCTGCCGGTCCGGCACCCACCTCACCCGCGAGTTTACAGGGAACTCGTTTCATCGCATCGCCCCGCGCGAAAGCGCTTGCTGCAGACCGGGGCATCGATCTCTCCACCATCACTGGAACCGGTCCTGGCGGGCGAATCGTGGAAGAAGATGTCGTGAACACCCAGGCGCCGCCAACGCAGATGCTGCCGGCCGGAACAGACCAACCACTGAGCCAGATGCGGAAAGCCATCGCGCGAGCGACGACCCAGAGTAAAGCGCCGGTGCCGCACTTTTATCTGACGAGCGAGATCGATATGGAGCAGGCAGAGCGTTTCCGTGATCAGTTGAAACAGAACCGAACAACCCATCCCTCCATCACCGATTTACTGATCAAAGCCGCAGCGATTGCGCTCACCCGCCATCCGGAAATCAATGTGTCATTCACCGGCCCTGCCATCAGGCGACATGCGCGCATTGATATCGGCATCGCCGTCGGCATCGATGACGGCTTGATCACGCCGGTCATTCGCAATTGCGGCGCGAAGTCACTAGACGATATCTCGACCGAATCGCGGACCCTGATCGATCGGGCCAGGAACAAACGCTTACAGCCACAGGAATATAGCGACGCCACCTTCTCGATCTCAAACTTGGGAATGTTCGACGTGGAAAACTTCATTGCGGTTCTCATCCCCCCTCAGGCAGCATCCATCGCTGTGGGAACCATCCGCGACGCGCCTGTCGTCAAAGACGGCACGGTCAAGGCGGGCCGGCGCATGAAGGTGACGCTATCCTGTGACCACCGGGCTTTGGATGGTGTACAGGGGGCCGGCTTCCTGAAGGAATTTAAACGTATCTTTGAACATCCCTCGGAGTTACTCCCGCCAAAGGGGACTCCATGAGCTTTGTACCCCTAAGCCAACTGAGAACTTCTTCTGCTGATTCATCTCTGCCTATCAGCCATCAGCCATCAGCCATACGCTCTTCGCAGCGCCTTCCGCCCTGGTTCAAAGTCGAAGCGAAAACCGGTCCGGACTACCTCGACATCAAGCAGACGATGGACCGGCTCGGGCTCCATACCATTTGCGAAGAAGCGCGTTGCCCGAACCGATGGGAATGTTGGAACGCACGCACCGCGACGTTCCTCATCCTGGGCGACATCTGCACCAGACGTTGCCATTACTGTTCAGTCGAGACAGGACGACCGCTGGCGATCGATCATGGAGAACCGCTGCGCGTCGCAGAAGCGGTCCAGGCGTTGGGCCTTCGACATGCGGTTATTACATCGGTGAACCGGGATGAACAGGAGGATGGCGGCGCCGCGATCTTTGCCGAAACGATCCGGCAGACCAGACAACTCAGCCCAGGCTGCACGATTGAAGTCTTGATTCCAGATTTCGAGGGGAACGAGGCGGCGCTTGCAGCCGTCTGTGCCGAGAAGCCGGAGATTCTGAATCACAACATCGAAACCGTCCGGCGGCTGTTTCCGGCAATCAGACCACAGGGGAAATATCAGTGTTCGATCGAGCTACTCGACAAGGCAAAGCAATGGGGCATGCGCACCAAGTCCGGGTTGATCCTCGGGATGGGAGAAACCATGGACGAGGCCCGCGAAGTCATGCGAGACCTCCGCTCCGTCGGCTGCGACATTATGACCATAGGCCAGTATCTCCAACCGACAAAACAACATCTGCCTGTCGCCCGCTACTACGATCCCAGCGAGTTTGCCCTGTTAAAAGAGGAGGGGATGGCCCTTGGCTTCACCCACGTCGAATCCGGCCCGCTAGTGCGAAGCTCCTACCACGCGGAGCAGCAGGTAGCCCTCTAACAGGCTGCGGAAAAACTATGTCAGCATGCCAGAACGTCACTATTCAGCTTATCTTGGATAGCCGGAGAGCCTCACGCAGGATGCTCAAAATGGCTGTCCAGCAAGGCCGCAGCGAGCAAAGAGGCGAGGCGTACGCTTCGGTACGTTAAGCCCCTGAGCGCTGCGAGAACGAAGCTGGCAGACTTTTTCAGCATCCTGCTAAGCGAAGGGGATATGCCTCAGCCATGAGCCACAACAACGTTGTCATCATCAGCGCTCATCCAGATGACATGGAAATCGGGATGGGCGGAACGGTAGCTAAACTCGTGGAGTCCATGGCTGTGATTACGTCCGTCGTCGTGACGAACGGTGGCAGGTCATCGAATCCATTCGCGTTGACGGAGCAGCGGATGGCCGAAGTGAGAAGAGAGGAGGCCCTCCGTGCCGCCGGTGTCTTGGGAGTAAAAGACGTGATCTTTTGTGACGAACCGGACGCGGCGGACGAGGTCAATGCCACAGCTGTCAAACGGAGACTCGTCGAGACGCTCGCTCGCCTCCGACCAACCGAAGTCTATACGCTGGATGAGGAACTTGACCGACATCCGGCCCATCGTCTTGCCGGCAAGCTGGCGAGGGAAAGCGTCCTTGAAGCCGGCATCCATCTAAGCGGTGGCATCTGGGCGTACGAAATCTGGGGCCCCTTCGCGACCTGGGACCGCCTTGAGTACATTGACCGTTATGCGGCTAAGAAGATGGCCGCCATCGCGGAGCATCACAGTCAGGTGGCAACGATACCCTATGGGGAAGGAGTCCTGGGATTGAACCGATGGCGAGCCGTGTTTGCCGATCCCAAGGCTAGCGCCCCGGCAGGTCTGTATGCGGAAGTCTTTCGACGGATCACGTTCTCTCCTCTTTCCAAAGTTGGGAAAGACAATCCGCGCTGACTTCTCTGATTGCTATGGCGATCTGGTCAGCTATGTATTCATCTCATCGGGCGTAGCCAAGACGTGACCGATCCACAGCATACCTCTCGGTAGACCAACCAGTATGCGGCTTTGATTCCACTCACTTGGTATCTGATCGATCCTCCCAGTGCACCCGTTTCATGATGTGGTGAATGCCCGGTGCGAGCAGTAGGGCGGTGACGGCGATCACGACCAACCCCGAGTAGAGCGCGAAGAGCCCTGCGAAGACTTTTCCAGGTTCTGACAAATCTAGTTTCACCGGCCCCATCCCGCCTAGGAGCATGGCCGCATTCAGAAAGGCATCCCGCCAAGGGAGGTGCTCATAGTGGCTGTAGCCCCACATGCCAACTCCCAGAGACGCCGCCAGAAGAGCGACTGAGAACGCCAGATGAAGAAGAAGGCGTCGAAATAACACATGCGGATTTGGAGCGGAGTGGCGCTCTGTGCTCATCAGGCCTCCTCAAGGAATGGTGGGTAATCGAAGCTGATTACGCTGTCCTGTTTCATGGCGCTCGCAGTATGTAGTTCCTTCGGCAGAAGTCGCTCGTTTTTCCTCATTTGCCTGTTTCAAAGTCAAGCGCCTCCTCCTCGGCTTCATCCACGTCGAATCCGGACTGCTGGTCCCAGTTCCTTCCACGCACAACGACAGGTAGGCTGACGCTGCCCCTGACCTGTACGCTCACGCTGCTTCGCTGGTGCTCCTCTGTTCCGCCTCATATTCGTACAAAATACGGGATGGCCACTAAGATCACTCCGACCATGACAAGCGCATAGACGTTTGCGATAAAATAGGGAACGACACTGAGCGCGATCCCCGCGATGAGGGGCACGACGGCCTTTTGCTTCCTCCCATATAGAAAGAAGCCAAAGCCGATGGCCCCGAAGAGCATTCCCCACATCAGAAGCGCTGTGCCGTTCACTTTCGATAGCTCCTCTTACTTAGCCGAGGCCAGCGCTTTGGTAATCAACGCCTGTGCCTCTTCTTGAATCCGCTTGAGATGCTCTTTCCCTCTGAAGCTTTCGGCGTAGAGTTTGTATACATCCTCGGTGCCGGAGGGGCGGGCGGCGAACCAGCCTTGCTCGGTGACGACTTTCAATCCGCCGATTGAGGCGCCATTGCCAGGGGCTGTCGTCAGTTTGGCTATGATTGTGTCGCCAGCCAATTCTGCGGCCTGTACCTGGTCCGGTGAGAGTTTCGACAGGATCGTCTTTTCCGCCGGCGTCGCGACCGCATCGATCCGCTCGTACACCGGCTCTCCTAGTTCTTTGGTCATCTCTTGGTAGAGTTCACCAGGGTTGCGGCCAGTCTTGGCCATCATCTCCGCGGCCAGAAGATTCATGATGATTCCGTCCTTGTCGGTCGTCCAGACCGATCCATCTCGACGAAGGAACGAGGCTCCTGCGCTTTCTTCTCCGCCGAAACCGAGCGAGCCATCGAGCAAGCCGCTCACAAACCATTTGAAACCGACTGGAACTTCGACAAGCTTGCGTCCGAGCTTGGCCGCTACACGATCAATGAGACAGCTACTCACCAGCGTTTTCCCGATACCGGCATCGGGCTTCCAGCCTGGACGGTTAGAGAAGAGATATGAGATCGAGACTGCCAGATAGTGGTTCGGGTTCATCAGACCAGCAGAGCAGGTGACAATGCCGTGCCGGTCGTTGTCTGCATCGTTGCCGAAGGCGACATCGAACCGATCTTTCAGCGCGATGAGATTCGCCATGGCATAGGGCGAGGAACAGTCCATGCGAATCTTGCCATCCCAATCGAGCGGCATGAAACGGAACGTCGGATCGACGGCGGGATTGACGATCTCGATGTTCAAGCCATACTGCTCTGCCATGGGCTGCCAGTAGGCCACACCGGACCCGCCGAGCGGGTCAATGCCTAGCTTCAACCTGGCTGATTGAATCACATCCATGTCGATGATCTGCGCAAGCGCACCGATGTAATTACCAAGGTAATCATGCGTCTTGGTCGTCGCTAACCGTCTGGCACGGGCATAGGGGAGGCGCGCGACGCCATGCAGATCGACCTTCATCAGGGCGTTGGCCCGGTCCTCGATCCACTTCGTAACCACTGTGTCAGCCGGCCCACCATGCGGTGGGTTGTACTTGATGCCGCCGTCCTCCGGTGGATTGTGCGAGGGGGTGATGACGATGCCGTCGGCCAAGCCTGCGCTCCGGCCTCGGTTGTAGGTAAGGATGGCGTGAGAAATGACGGGGGTCGGCGTATAGCCGCCATCCTGGTCCACCATGACCTCGACTCCATGGGCCGCCAGCACTTCTAAGACGCTGGCAAAGGCCGGCTCCGACAGGGCGTGCGTGTCCATGCCCAGGTAGAGCGGGCCGCTAATGCTCTCCATCTTCCGGTATTCGTAGATCGCCTGCGCGACGGCGACAACATGGACTTCATTGAAGCTTCGCTTGAAGGATGTGCCTCGATGTCCCGATGTACCAAAGCTGACACGTTGGTCGCGCAGATTCGCATCTGGCTTTTCCGTATAGTAGGCTGTGATCAGACGCGGGATATTGACCAGCATCGACGTCGGTACCGGCTGACCTGCGAGAGGATGATTGGCCACGATATGATCCTTTGGTCCAGGCTGGGAGCGATATACCTTCGCGCTGTGTATCCCTGCGACAGTACCTCTGTCAAGCGAGAGAGGAGGCCATCGACTAACATGCAATCAATACGTCGTGGGACGAGAGTTTTACTCGGAAGGGAAAAGACATTTACTTCCTCGAATGAGAAGAGTAAAGGGAGAAGGTAGAGGTGATGAAGATGCTGCATACAATTGACCTGTGAGTTAACATAATATTTCTTATCAGACGTAATAGGTTTTTCATTTATGTCCCTCGAACTGCTTGGTCGTATCCAACAAGAACTGTCGATCAGCGGCAGCGCGATCTATGAAACCGTCCTTGGGCTTGCCGAACGTGCCAACCGCAAGGTACAAGTCCTCCGTTTGCACAGCCAGGCGTCGAGCTTGTTGAGCCAGATCGAACAGGTTCACGGCGAACTCGGACGTCAGATTGCCGCGCTCTGTTCTAGACGCCCACCATTCAGCCATGAGTCAACCCTGCCATTCGATCAATTGGAACATGTCCTTAGTCAGGCCGGCGACCGTATTCAACAGCTGAAACTCACGCTGCTCAGCGTCGACAGCCATATCCGCGAGCTCAAGCTAGAAACGATCCACCACGATCTCTTGACCCTGCAACAGGACCTGAGTCTTCGCGCGGCGGCCATCGAACGGTTCCCTGTTGTCCAGGGATCACCGGTCATTGGGAGGACACTCGCTGAGGTGGCGCTGCCTGCGTCGGTTCGTTTCGTCACGGTCCTTCGTGGACCATTTCTCGTGCCGCCCGACAATGCCCTCGTGCTCCGCGTCGACGATATCCTGGTCATGATCGGGCTGCAGGTAGATCTCGCGCAGGTTGTCTCAGAGTTCACCCAAGCTCGGAACGCCAAGTCGGCGTAAATCCAATCTGCAAGCCGTCCCTACCCCGCGAGAATCATGAGGACAAGTAGGCTTCTCCGGTTTCTATGATGTACAATCCCGAAAGGGGGTACAGGATGTTGCGTATGCTACAAATCTTAATCGGCCTTGTGTTCTTGGCCTGGCTCGATATCCACTCAGCCACTGCCGCTGAGCCCGCTGCACAAAAACCCAGCGACTCGCCGGGCCTTCGCCTGCTGGAAGAGATTCAAACCGTCATCACCGATCTGGCCGAATCGGCAAAGCCCTCCGTCGTGAATATCACTCCCCTGTCTGGACCAGGACGGGGACGTGAACTGCCTCAAGAGCGAGTTCCCAATGCCTCAGGATCAGGATCCGGTGTCGTCATCGATCCTGACGGGCACATCGTCACGAACAACCATGTCATCGGCGACGCAACGGAAGTTGAGGTCCGATTTTCTGATAAGTCCAAGCTGATTGCGCAGGTCGTCGGTAAGGATCTGGATACAGACTTAGCCGTCCTCAAGGTGACCGCCGACCATCCCCTCCCCAGCGCGAGATTCGGGGACTCATCGGCCGTGCGCGTCGGCCAATGGGTGCTGGCCGTGGGAAATCCTTTCGGACTCGATCGGACGGTCACGCTCGGCGTCGTCAGCGGGATCGGCCGGGAGAACATCAATCTCTCGCGCTATGAAAATTTCATTCAGACGGACGCGTCGATCAATCCCGGCAACTCGGGCGGCCCGCTCTTTAATCTGCGCGGCGAAATCATCGGCATCAATACCGCCATCATTAACTTCGCCCAAGGGATCGGTTTTGCGATTCCTTCCAACATGGCCAAGCAAGTGATTGAGCAATTGCTGACTCAGGGACGGGTGACACGAGGCTGGCTGGGCGTCGGCATCCAACCGCTCACGGTGGAGTTAGCACGTAAGTTCGGTGTGAACGAAGGCGAAGGTGTGCTGGTCAACGAAGTCTTCGAGAAGGACCCGGCTGCGGCAGCCGGCATCAAACCTGGCGACATTCTGACCCGTATCGACGGCACCGTGATCGATACGCCGAACCGGCTCTCTCGCGTCGTGGCGGGATTGCTCCCAGGCGCCACGACTCAGGTTGAGATCGTCCGCGATCAGCAGCGCCTGGTGCTGGACGTCGCCCTCATCGAACGTCGCGACCATGCCGTGACCACCTCGCTTCCCCAGGCACGCACTGAGGTCAAGCTAGGCCTCGATGTGCAAGATCTGACGTCAGGCCTCGCCGATAAATTCAAGCTGCGAGAAAGCCGGGGCGTGCTTATCACCAAAGTGGAGCCCGGCAGCCTCGCCCAATCTGAAGGGCTTCACGAGGGCGATCTCATCAGGGAAGTGAACCGTGTCGATGTGGGATCGGTCGGAGAATTCAGCAGCGCGGTCTCCAAAGTTCGACGTGGCGAAACCGTCCTGCTCCGCGTGTTGAGAGAAAGCCGCGCCTTCTATGTGGTGCTCAAATCGACGGACCCCTAACAAGCCCGGTTTGTCTGGTTCAACCAAATAAACAAGACAAACCAAACAAACTAGATAGACCAGAGCAATCAATGCACCGTCGAGTGAGTCTCCACCTTGTGTGCCTCAATGATTCGAACCGCAAGCTCGCGCGGCACTTCGTCGTACCGCGTAAATTCCATCGTATAACTGCCACGTCCTGCTGTTAACGAGTTCAGCATCGTGGCGTATGTGAGCAGCTCCGCCATTGGGACAAGGGCTGTGATCTGCTCCGTCTGGCCTTTCGCCTCCGCGTGGAGAATCCGCCCTCGGCGCGCATTCAAGTCCCCGATCACGCTTCCGATGTGATCCGCCGGCGCCTCGACCCCCACAGTCATGACCGGCTCTAACAAGATGGGATGGGCCGCCTCCAACGCCTTCTTGAACCCCATCGACGCGGCGATCTTAAATGCCATCTCAGATGAATCCACCGCATGGTACGACCCATCGTAGACCGCAACCCGGCAATCGACGACAGGAAACCCCGCCAAGCTCCCGTGGTGCATGGCTTCGACCACGCCTTTCTCCACCGCCGGAATAAAGTTGCGTGGAATGGCCCCACCTACTATCTTGCTCTCAAATTTGAACCCCTCCCCGCGCGGCAGAGGCGCGAGCTCCAGCCAACAATCAGCGTACTGACCATGCCCTCCGGTTTGCTTCTTATGTTTCCCCTGCGCCTGTGCCGTGGTGCGGATGGTCTCGCGGTACGGAATTTTCGGCATATGGAGTATCACTTCCGCACCGTATTTGCGGCGCAGTTTTTCGAGTGCCAGATCGATGTGCAACTGGCCCATTCCGCTTAAGACCATTTCCTTCGTGTCGGCATGTCGCGAAAATTCGAGCGTCGGATCTTCTTCGATCAGCTTATGCAGCCCGAGACTGACTTTCTCGATATCGGCGTTGGACTTCGGCTCGATCGCAAATGACAGCACAGGTCGCGGAAGCACCGTCTTCGGATAACAGATGAGAGCATGTTCGTCACAGAGCGTGTCGCCGGTTTGCGTATCTTTGAGTTTTCCAATTGCCACGATCTCCCCTGCACCGGCCAAAGGCACGACCGTATGCTTCTTCCCCAGCACCCTGTACAGATGTCCGCTTTTCTCTTTGCTGCTTCGAGAACA
>JANYEF010000353.1 GCA_025363325.1 Nitrospira sp.
TTCTCTTTCAAGGAACGCGTCAGCTTCGATTCAAGTTCTGCCCGCTGAATGACCTCCACGACTCCGCGAAGGATCAACTCGAGTTGACGGGAGAGTTCACTCATATTGCCTTCTTGCGTCTGTCTGAAAGTCCGGCATCAGACGTGACCGTGACCAATGGACGAATCCGCTCAAACTTCTTTTTCCCAATCCCTTTGACCGTTCGCAATTCATCGAGAGAGTGAAAGACTCCCACCGACTGCCGATACTCCATGATCCGTTCGGCCAGGTGGGGACCGATCCCCGGGAGCGCATCAAAATCCTGTTCCGACGCCCGATTCAAATCGAGCAGGCCCTTGTGAGATCGTTTCGGAACAATAGCAGTGGACGGATTCTCTGACAACAAGGAGACAGAGGATGGACTCACCGCGGTTGCGCTGCCACTACCAGAAGCCATCTCATTCTGCGATCCCTCAGACGAGTTGACCTCAAGATCTCGCGCTCGGTCGAATGAAGTCGGCAGGGTCCATCCGATCCAGAAGACGACCCCCATGGTCGCCGCGAACATCCCGAGCTTGATGAGGAGCGATTGCCACATTATTGTGTCCGCTTCCGCGCCTGGTGAATCGCCTTCCCGTCAACATCTTCAGCCGCTTCCATCAGGCCTTCGGCCAGCGTCGGGTGGGCATGGATCATCTCTGCCATTTGCGCCACCGTCGCACCGACTTGCATCGCCAAGGCCGCTTCATGCACCAGATCGGCTGCGTGGGCGCCGACGATATGCACACCTAGAATCTTGCCGCTCGGTGACTCGGCAATGACCTTGAACAACCCCGTCGTATCTCCCGTCGCTTGCGCCTTCCCCAACCCGGCATATCGAAAACGTCCCACCTTGAGTGCCATGTCTGGATTCTGCCCGGCAGCCTGGACTCGTTCACGGGCTTGCTGTTCCGTCAAGCCCACGCGACCGATCTCCGGAAGGGTAAAAATTCCGGCAGGGACGACGTCGTAGCAAAACGTCTCCTCATGCCCCATGATATTCGCAACCGCGACTTTGCCCTGAGCCGAGGCCACGTGCGCCAACATAACCTTGCCGACCACGTCGCCGATCGCATAGATCCCTGGCACGGTAGTTTCCATCCGCTCGTTGACGAGAATCTCTCCTCGCCGGCCCGTCTGCACCCCTACCTGCTCTAGTCCAATGTCTCTGCTATTGAGTCCTCGCCCCACGGACACCAGCAACTTCTCAGCCGCGACCTGCGTGCCATCTTTGAGATGTGCGGTGACAGTCGTCGGTGACCGCTCCAGTCTCTCGACGGTGGTCCCGGTCAGGACCGCCACGCCGCGTTTCTTCAGTTCCCGTTCCATCGTCGATGAGATGTCGTCATCCTCCAGGGGCAGCACGCGCGCCATCAATTCAACAATCGTGACCGCAGTCCCTAGGCCACTATAGAGCGCCGCGAACTCGCATCCTTCGACTCCCGCCCCGACGATCAGCAAACTGGCAGGAATACAATCGAGGTCCAGCAGGTGTTGGCTTGTAAGCAGCTGTTGTCCGTCGATCGGAAACTGCGGAAGGTTCGGCCAGGACGACCCAGTGGCAATCACGATTGCATCAGCCTGAATGTCCCGCAGCGTGCCTTCGGCTGAGGTCACCGTAACCATCTGCCGATCCCGTAGTGACCCCGTTCCCTGCACATGCTCGATGTTCCACGCCTTGAAGAGCGTGGCAATGCCCTTCACAAGCGTCGCCACCACCGTATTTTTCCGTGCGACCATCCGAGCGAGATCGTAGGTGACTGGTCCTTGGACGAGCAGCCCCAGGTCCTCGGCTTTCTTGACCTTGTCGCCAAGTTCGACGACCGACAGGAGGGCCTTACTGGGAATGCAGCCCCAATTCAAACAGACGCCGCCGAGCGCGTGGGACTCAATGACGGTCACGCGGGCGCCAAGCTGGGCCGCCCGGATCGCGGCAACATACCCACCAGGTCCCGCGCCGACTATGACGATGTGCTTCGGGAAAGTCATTGAGTCATCGGCCCATTGCCGATTGATTCATTGCGAGAACCCACCAATGATCCAGTCACACAATGGTTCAATGATTCAATGTTTCTGGTTGGCAAGAAAGGCTTCGTACTGCGCCGCCGTCATCAGCTTCTCGACTTCACCGGCATTGGACAGATCAATCACGACCATCCAGCCTTTGCCATAGGGATCGGAGTTCACCACTTCCGGGTGGTCTTTCAAATCGGCATTAATCTTGGCAATGGTGCCGCTCACGGGGGTGTAGATCGTGGAGGTCGTCTTAGTCGATTCCACCTCACCGATCTGCTGCCCGGCCTTGACGCCGGCACCAGGCTTCGGCATATCGATGAAAACGATATCGCCCAACGCATCTTGGGCAAAATGACTGATACCAACCGTGGCCTGCGTGCCGCTCACGCGCACCCATTCATGCTCTTGGTGGTACCGGAGGTCTTTCGGAATCATGTGCGCTCCTTTGGAGAAGGTCGAGGCTGAGGCTGAGGTTCAGGTTACGTGGAAAGCCGGCCACACCCTTGTCGCTTCTCAACCTTAACCTGCAAAATTTTATCGCGGAATCGTAGTGGTCCGACGCCTCTTTGTCAAGGAACCGCTGGCCCGTTTATCAGCACAAGATGCGTCCCAGCTTGCCCGACTGTTGTCGAGAGTGCCGCTCTCACGGCTGTCACCAGAGACGATGTGTCCGCCATACCCAGTGTGATGCCCAGCCAGAGTTGCCGTTCATCCCCAGCCGTCGGGGCCAATCGTTGTCGCACTCTGTCTATCGCCGCCCCCTGGTCATCCGATCGTTCTGGCATGCCCGGCTCTGGTTGGACGACCAGGTGGAGCCCACGTTGCTTCGTCTCAAGCACGTCTTCTCCATACTCCGTCAAGGCATCCACAGGCGAGATGACCGCACGCTCATGCACGACCACGGCGACCAGAAGTCCCGGTCGCGTCTGTCGCAACTGCTGAGTGAGTCGTGCCACAAACCCAAGATAGCTCCTCGTCTTCCACCCGGCCCAGCGCCATGCGTCTGGTGAGACAGACGAATCGTGGCTATCGACTGAAGGCCCAAAGAGCTCTTCGAACATCCGTCGCGACGTCGGGCTCCATTCCTCGGCAAAGCCCTTGGCCCTCCTGGCCCCAACCACCAGCCCATCGATGTCTGTCCGCAGCAAATCCTGTGCAACCTCACTGACGAGACGCTGATAATCGGGATGGAGTACATCGACAGGACCGACCTGCTGGAATGCCTGGTCTGTCCGGTTGGCCGCGGCGATGCCCCACTCAGGATTCACCGTCATCCACCCAGGCTCATGCAGATTGAGCGACGCCAATACCGCCATCCCGTTGGCATGGGCTGCCGGCACGATCAGGGCAAAAATATCCTTGACGACTGGAACCTTTGACGTCTGAAAGTACACCCCTATGGGGCCTGGCTGTACCGTCTCACGAGGAAGAGATCCCGCCTCGACAATCAACGCTGTCACTCCTGCGTCAGCCAGTTGCTCAATCCATAGCCCAACATCGGAAATCGTGATCCAGTCCGCGCTCGTCAGCCAGAGTGCAATCTGCCGCCGTTCCAACAGGGACGATGGGCCCAGACTCCGGCGAAAGGCGTCCAGCCGATCGAGGGCGTGAAACTCATAACTGCCGGCGAGTGTAGAGGATCGCGGCGTCTCTCCGACCAGGGCGCGATAGGCAGACAGCGCAGCCGGGAGGTTCCCGCTCTCCTCATACGAACGCGCGAGCCACCAACGAGCTTCACTCAGCCTGGAAGAATTGGGATTGGAATCGACAAATCGCTGGAGGAGTACACTCGCAAGTGGATAGCGCGCTTGCATATAGGCACGATAAGCGGACTCAAGGAGCCGCGTCTGAGCATCCAATACCGGATCGACACCCGACGCGGAAGGCGGAACCGAAGGAGGGAACCGGGGCGCCAGAGCAGTGCACCCCGGAAGGACCACGAGCAGCACACAGGCAACCCATCTCACAACATCCGGCCAACGATGAACGGAAAAATTTGCAACCATTCCCGCCTAATAAGTGCGGTCTGTCTGGTCTATCTGGTTTGTCTTGTGTATCTGGTTGATTTGGTTCATCT
>JANYEF010000372.1 GCA_025363325.1 Nitrospira sp.
CTGAACGGATCGGGCTCATCGTGTCGGTCTCCACGCTCACCGGGGTGTTCCTCAAGTTGCCGTCCGGCGCGCTGTCCGACATCTACGGTCGGCGGTTCCTATTGCGGATCGGTGTCGTCGCCTTTGGGCTCCCGCCGTTTCTGTACCCCTGGGTGACAGATCTCGATACACTGACCGCCTTACGCTTCTTCCATGGACTGGCCACCGCCATCTTCGCGCCGAGTGCGCTGGCGACCGTGGCCGATCTCTATCGGCAACGGCGAGGCGCCGCGCTCGGCACCTATACGGCCTCGACGCAATCCGGTGCGTTGCTCGGCCCGTTCATCGGCGGCTATCTGATCTATGCGTCTGGATTTCCCGCTGCCTTCGTGACGGCCGGCATATTCGGCTGCATTGCCATTGCCATCTTCTATAGCCTGCACCTCACACCGCCTCCCCCGCGTATTCAGGAGAAGGGGATGGGCCCGCTGCTCGCGGAGATGTGGAAGGGCTTCAGGGTGGTCGCCAAGAATCGGAAGGTCCTCATTACCAGCTCGACCGACGCAGCCAAGATGATTGCGAACGGGGCCTTGATGGCCTTCCTCCCGCTCTACGGTGTTTCGGTGGGATTGAATCCGGGAGAAGTCGGGCTGCTGTTTACGGTCCAGGCCCTCACGTCGCTCGTCTCCAAGCCGATTATGGGACGGGTGTCTGACAGCATCGGGCGTCAGCCGCTCATCGTCATCGGCCTCGTGATCTGCGCGGCGACCTTCGTCTGTATCCCTCAAGTGTCGATGTTCTGGCTGTTATTGCTGCTCTCGGCGGGCTTCGGTTTCGGCGAAGCCGTCGTCTCCTCCTCGTCGTCCGCGCTGGTCGCGGATAGTTCCGAATTCAAGACGCTCGGGGCGGGGATGGGCATGCAAGGAACGATTGGAGACATCGGTCATGCCAGCGGGCCGCTCCTGGCAGGGATTCTGATCGCGCGGATGAACTATGCCAACGCGTTCGCCATCATCGCCGGCATACAACTCGTCGCGGCGGCGGCGTTCTGGATGACGATGAGACGGACGTAGGCTTGCCCGCGCGAGACGAGCGAGACTGGCGGGAAAAGCGTGATTGGCAGGGACAGGATCACACGTTACGCGAGTCCCGCCCTTCGCGCTTGCCACGCACGACCGCACGATTTCGCCACGAACCGTCATGAATAATGGGGGCTGGTCCTATATAATGGGCCGGTGATGAAAGCGATCGCCACAGAGAATATCGTCATTGGTACGCTGGCCGGCATCGGCGTGATCGTGCTGCTCGTGATGTTTGTCTATGTGGTGAAACAGATCATGAGGAACGAGTAATGTTCACAGGCATCATCGAAGAACTCGGCGCCATCATCTCGATCGACAAAACCCTTGCCGGAACAAGGATGACGATTCTGGCATCAGCCGTGATGGGCGACCTCAAGATCGGGGACAGCATCAGCGTCAACGGTACCTGTCTGACCGTGGTGAACAAGGCTGAACACAACTTCTCCGTGGAGGTCTCTCCTGAAACGCTGTCCGTGGCCACGCTCGGGCAGCTCACTGCCGGCGCACCGCTGAATCTGGAACGGGCGATGAAGCTCAACGAACGGCTCGGTGGGCATCTCGTGGCTGGTCACGTAGACGGCGTCGGCACGGTTCGCAGCCGCCAACAGGATGGGAACGCCATCCTGTTCACGATCGAGGCCCCGCCGGAGATTCTTCGCCACTGCATCGTGAAAGGGTCCGTCACCGTTGACGGCATCAGCCTGACGATCAACCAGGTAACAGATCGTGGTTTCTCCGTCTCGATTATTCCGCACACCGCGAAGGTCACCACCCTGGGCCTCAAGCAAGTCGGCGATCAGGTCAATCTCGAATCAGACCTGATCGGGAAATACGTCGAGCGTCTGCTGCAGGAACGGGGACAACTTCCCGCCCAACCCACCCCCGTCATTGACAAAGACTTCCTCAAGAAGCGCGGGCTGCTCTGAGTCTCCTGCCCACAAGCGAGCCTCTGCATCCAACCTCGGATCTTAGAATAGACACACCTCACGGTAATGCTTGCTCGCGCGAGCGCACTGGTGGCACACCATACTTGTGGCGTATTAGCGTATATGCTATATTCGGCATCGTACGATATGGGGTGACACTTGAAACAAGAGTTGACCAGGCTGGTTCACGCCGGCCAAGTGCTCTGTCTTGAATTCTATGTCACCCCAAGCGGTGATGCGCCTGCCGAGGAGTGGCTGGAACAGCTTCCCCTTCAGATGCAACACAAGTTTGCAGCTCTCTTGAGCCGAATGGGAGACACTGGGAAAATTTGGAACGAGAGAAAGTTCAAACATCTCACCGAGACGGATCAGATTTTTGAGTTCAAAGTAGATGATGGGCGGGTGCTCTGCTTTTTCTTCGTTGGAAAGAGACTGATTCTGACCCACGGATTCAGGAAGCGAGGCGACAAGACACCAAAGAGAGAAATTGAGCGTGCGGAACACTATAAGCGGGACTTTGAAGAGAGGAGCACACATGAAGGCCGCAAAGACTAAAGGGGCGAAGAGTTGGCTTGACGGCAAACTCTCCAATCCGCAATTTCTGAGGAAGTTTGAGGAGGAGTCACAGAAGCTGGCAATTGGAGAACAATTGATGCACGTGCGTCTCAAGGCAGGACTGACCCAGGCACAAGTTGCCAAAAAAATCGGAACCACTGCCTCTGCAATCAGCCGGTATGAAAATGCCGACTACGACCGGTATGAGATCAGAACGCTTCAAAAGATCGTCCAAGCCTGCGGAGGGCATCTGGAAATAGTGCTCGAAACAGGACCGAAAACGCACCGGGCGGCCTGAAGGTGTGGTGGCTCAGGAAGTTCCCTCCCCTCATCGACCGTGACTATCTTTAGAAACGTGGTTTGCTCTGATTCAACGACGAGCCTGACAGCGGCTAGGAGTCTGGTTCTGAATTTCGTCGTGGCCGGCGCTGGGTGATGCCCACCTGGCTGAAAAGACTGCCGGTCTCTTCATCTGTTCAGAAAGCCAGTAAATGTTCAGAGTGAAATGTTGCCTGTGCTGATGCCGCTATGTCTAAACGTCTAACCGTGGATCGACTGCTCTCGAAGCTTGGAGTCGCCTCCCGTGGCACGAGCCAGGAATGGGTTCGTGCAGGACGAGTCCGCATCAATGGTCGAGTCGTGTGCGATCCGGCCACGTGGGTCTTGTGGCCGAAAGATTCTGTCTCGATCGATGACCAACCGATTCAAGATTCGGCGAAACGATTTATCCTCTTTCATAAACCCAAAGGAGTCATCACGACACACAGCGATGACAAGGGCCGTAAGACGATCTTCGATGTCTTGCCGGCGGATCTGGGATACCTGCATGCCGTCGGGAGACTCGATCAGGCGACCAGCGGTCTTCTCCTGCTCACCAACGATTCCGCCCTGTCGAGCTATCTCACCGATCCGGGCCATAAAGTGATGAGGACCTACCTGGTCTCCGTGCGAGGAGAGTTCACAGAGTCCCAAGCCACA
>JANYEF010000399.1 GCA_025363325.1 Nitrospira sp.
AACGAGGCGATTTTCGAAACTCGCAGCGACGCGGAAGCAAAAGGCAACCATGTGGGCGACGGCCAAGGAGTGGGCGATAGTATTTATATCATTACGCACGACCGCTGCACCGAGTGCGTCGGACACTTCGACGAGCCGCAGTGCGCCGCGGTCTGTCCGGTCGACAACTGCTGCATCTCGGATCCGGTCTATCCTGAGAGCACCGAGGTGCTTCTTGAAAAAGCTGGGAGGCTGAACCCGGAAAAGCACATTGATAACAATAAGGTTTGGAGCGGCGTCAGGAACTGAGTGTTTCGCAATCCGTCGACGGGTTCACCAACACCTAGCTGAAGTGCAAGCTATTGCGTGCCGACCAATGCGGCGACACAAGTCCGGCAGTTCCTCGTGGAGAGAAGAAGTAGTATGTGGGAGTTTGTGCGGAGCAATGGGGCGAGGGAAAAACAGAAAGGGCAGGCAACGTTCTGTGCCTCCCAAATCTCCAGCCAAGCTGTCCTTCATCACGAAACATTTCTCTGGAGTATTACACCCCCTCGAATAGGGAGATTCGCCTGAATTTCCAATGCTCTTCGCCTTGACTTCGCGGCGACCGGAACGTTAATCTACGCCTCTTTTCCCCTCCCTGAGGTGCAGGCAACGTCTGCCCGTTTTCTCGGGTTGGTTCGAGCTGTCTTTACAGAGGCAAAGGAGTGGTCTGTGTCGTTAGGGCATCCTGAACTCGTCGCTGCCATTTCGTCCGAGATCATCCGAATGGGACCAATTCCCTTTGTCCGCTTCATGGAGCTGGCGCTCTATCACCCTCAATACGGCTATTACATGCGACAACCGGACGGTGCGGACCATGAACGTATCGGCTGGTCAGGCGATTTCTACACCAGCTCAGATGTGCACCCGATTCTCGGCCGCGCCATGGCCGCGCAGGCTAGGCAAATGGACGAATTATTGGGCTGCCCCACTCCCTTCACGATTGTCGAAATGGGCGCCGGCAAAGGCCTGTTCGCTCGAGATTGTTTGACGGCAATCCATGCCGAGCAGGATGACTTCGCCTCGCGTGTGCGCTACGTCCTGATCGAGCGGAGCCCCGCGATGCAGGAACTCCAGCGGCAGAACCTGGCCCCTTGGCTGCATGAGCCTGGCCTCGTAACCTGGATCGAGGGGTTGGACGCCCTCGCTCCTCAGAGCGTGACGGGCCTGTTCTTCAGCAATGAACTGGTCGATGCCTTCCCCGTGCATCGGATTCAAGTCACGGCTGGACGGACGGAAGAACTCTGTGTGGATTATCGAGACGGGCGCTTCGAGGAATGCCTCAAGCCCCTGTCGACTCCCGCACTCGAACAACACCTCCAGCGGCTGAATTCAACCTGGCCAGATGGGTACCGAACCGAGGTAAATCTCCAGGCTCTGGAATGGATGGAACTGGTGGCGCAACGGATCGATCGCGGATTCGTGGTCACCATCGACTATGGCCATACTGCGCAGGATTTGTACGAACCAGATCGGAAGGACGGAACATTCCTCTGCTACTACCAACAACTGACCGGCGATATGCCCTACGTGCGCATTGGTCAACAGGACATGACCGCCCATGTGGACTTCACCAGTTTGGCGACCGTCGGAGCAGCCGCCGGCTTGCATGTGACAGGCTTTACCAATCAGATGAGTTTCCTCATGGGGCTCGGGGCGGAAGACATGATCGGCCAACTTGATTCGGAGAGTCCGGAGTTTGGCGCGGCCATCCATCTCCTCAAGCCTGACGGGATGGGACGAACATTCAAGGTCCTGGTGCAACATCGAGGGGTTGAGTGCCCCGATTTAGCCGGGCTGAAGTTCAAGCCGTTCTTTGGCTCGGCACTGGCGCCGCGTTCCGCAGCATGACACATAAGGGCAACACGATGACCCTCCATCGGTCTGACAACGTTTCACGCTTCACGGGGCCCGCATGAATAACGCAGCCGTTCCAGGGAATTACATCCCGATTCTGCTGTTTATCGGTATGGCCGTTTTTTTCGGCGCCGTTGCGCTGCTCGCTGGATCGCTCGTCCGACCGAGTCGTCCCTATCGAGCCAAGCTGATCCCCTATGAGAGCGGAAGCCCGCTATTTTCCGACGCGCGCGTCCAGTTTCCGATGCGCTACTACATCATCGCGATGCTGTTCGTCATTTTCGATATCGAGATCATTTTCATGATCCCCTGGGCCGTCCGTTTTCAGTCACTCGGCCTACTGGGACTCGTCGAAATGCTCGCGTTTCTCGGCATTCTGCTGGTCGGATTCTGGTACGCCTGGAAGAAAGGAGTGCTGGAGTGGGACTAGCGCCCCGAAGGGGCGCAATTATGAGTTATGAGTTGTGAATTATGAGTTGCCTTCGGGGACTCAGCACTTAGAACTCAGTACTCAGAACTGGAGCGAAGCGACATGAGTTTTCTGGAGCGACAGTTTGAGGCGAATATCCTGACGACCAATCTGGACGCGGTCGTGAATTGGTCTCGGAAATCGGCTTTGTGGCCGATGACATTTGGCCTCGCCTGCTGCGCCATCGAAATGATTGCGACTGTGTCGTCGCGATACGACCTGGATCGTTTCGGTGCCGGAGTCTTCCGGGCCTCGCCACGGCAGGCAGATCTCATGATCGTCGCCGGCACTGTGGCGCGCAAGATGGCGCCGGTGATCCGCCGCATCTACGACCAGATGCCGGAGCCGCGCTATGTTATTTCTATGGGCTCCTGCGCCACATCAGGCAACCACTACAATAGTTACGCGGTGGTCCAAGGCGTCGACCAGTTTATGCCGGTCGATGTCTATGTGCCGGGCTGCCCGCCCCGTCCGGAGGCGTTGATCGATGGATTGCTCAAGTGGCAGCAAAAGAT
>JANYEF010000415.1 GCA_025363325.1 Nitrospira sp.
AGGTGTGGTTATGCCATGAAATGGGTGGAGAAGAGCATGTACTCGAATCGGTGTCGGCGGAGGACGAGCTTGTTGCATCGGGCGAGTTGGTCGACGCGGTGGAAGATTTCATTCCAGGTGTATTGAGGCATGAGACAGATGAGCGTATCCAGACTGATGACCGTCTGCTCATTGAGATGGTCGAGAATGATTACCATGAGAGCATCGCTATGGAGACGCTCCCATTGTACAGGGTGAACATCCGGATCTGATTCAAGAAGAGAACTTATCGGCATAGGTACCTCCCAGTGAGATTATGGAAATGATGGCCCCAGTTGATTGGCCTGTTGCGTGAACGTCGGCAGCGCTGGACTGTATCGGATGGCCAGGATGCGAATGAGACCCAGCGTGATTAAGATGCCTCCCAGTATCGCGAATTGACGCCACTCTCCGCCCGTAAACCATCGTGAGATGATCTCCGTCAGCATGACGACGAGCACGGTATCCACGATAAATGTGACACGCACTCGTCCGTCCGAACAGTAGGTCAGCGTCGTTTTCAAGACCTCCACGACCGCAAGCAAGGTTAACGCATCGACAATAATGTGTCGGAGCGCGACGTCAAGATCGGCGGACAGGAGCAGCCGCAGGTCGAGAAACGTTTTTACGACGCCCCCTGCCAGACCCAGGAGGATCGTCAGAGTAAGCAGGCTCAGGATGAATCGCGTGCCCGCTTCCCAGACACGTGTGATGTCATAGGCCGTGAGCATGCTGATGAATCGCTTGGGCCAGCCGTAGGATAGAGTCTGTTCCATTGTGGTTTGTGTCATGGTCCTATTCGTGGCTCGAAAAAGCGTTCCAGGCATCTCGACCGAGTGAGACGATGAACAGCATGACTCCGAGCACGAGAGTCATACGTACGCCCATAGCGAAGAGTGAGGTGAAGAAATCAAATGCCATGACTACGAGCTCCCTTTCTGTGATGCCGGCCACGAACTCTTACCACTCATCCATAGAAGAGGGAAAATGGCTCGTGCGCGCATCGTGAGCAATGTCTTAATCGCTTGAATGATCGATGTGGCTAGCAAGAAAGAGATCGTGAACAGAAACAGATGGGGGGCTGTGTTCTTCATGACTTGCTCCAGAGATATGGTGAAAGGTTTTTGCATCATTTCGTGCCTCTACCCTAACCGGGAGACATTCCAGTCCTGTGAATTCCTCGTAAACTGTATGTAAATTGTGCGGCGAGCGGAGCGATTGGATTTTTCTGGCTTGAAAGTGAGCCAGGCGTTCCTTTCCAGCTCATGTCGGAGCGGGACCGGTCGTACCTCACAGTGGTCACAGGTGCAGATGAGAAATATTTTCTCGAAGCTGAGAAGAATGAAAGAAGGAGAAGCGGCTGCTACTGTTCGATAAACCGCCAGCCTTCTTTTTGAATGCAACGTTCGGCGGCGTTGAGGAGGAGGAGTTGACTGCCCTGCTGTAGCCTGGAGTCCCGCGTGGCAGCAGCCTCGCACTTGTTGAAATCGCTAGTGTATTCTGAGGAGGGCTTGTTGGGGTGGACCCATTCGGTTGAGGAGCAAGCGGTGATTAGGAGTCCAGCCACAACCAGGGTCCATCGTGATATGTTACGTATCAGTCCTTCCTCTGTGAATCACTCGTACAAGGCAAGATAAACTTGTTATCGGCGAACCGGCAAGCCGGAGAGCAGTCTTGTTTCTCGGAATGCCAGGACGGAACCGGCGGGTATTAGATCGTGCCATAGAAATAGAATCGTCAGGCTTTTACGGGATTTGCACACTATTAAACATATAGAAAATATATGCTGTTATGCATGATAGATAAACTTTTACATTATCCACCCATTCGTATAATTGCTGTGTAGATACAGGGTCTGTTACCGTGCGCCTCGATCACACGAATGGGAGGCCCTGTGACAGCTGTCGATAGTCTCATGCTGGATGCGAAGCAAGCGATCATGGAGGAACATCACCGCCGTTTTCAAACACTCCAGCAGGAAGGGCGATGGCAGGAGGCCCTTCAACAAATGCATGTCACTCTAAGCTGCGTGACGGACCTGCTCAATGAGTCGCTCCGAGTCCTCAATGAAACACTTGATGGCCACAACCACGCCTCCGACGGTTCGACTGCCCCCCCTCCTTGTCAACATGGGTGAGACGCGCAGCTTCAGAGATTGTACTGCGCAGGGCGAGTACGGATTCTCAGGATGAGTGCGAGCAGTCCCGCTGTGGCTCTGGAAAATCGGCTGCGGTTGACCAGAGCCGCCCACACCGCACACCCCAAGCGGTTCGTGCGGAAGCCGCCACAAGAACCCATGTTGCCTCACGCGGCCTGGATCAACCCGCCGAAGGAATAGTCGGCCTCACTGGATCGCGCCGATGCCACGAGTTCGACCACGGACGACCTACGGATCGCCCTGAACGTTGAGGTGCTCGGGGTCGCCCGCCCCAGAGACCACGCAGGGCTTGCATCACCTTGTTGCGGCTCCGACATGTGAGGTACTACACGACAAACCCACGACAACTGTCTCAACGTCGCCGACATGTTCGGGGCGCGAGACACTGAATTCCGTGGACTGATAGCTCAATGCGTTTTCCTCTTCCATTCCTGACTCACCCCCCTTACGATACGGTCTACGCACTGAGGAGTTTCCACGCATGACAGGCTTGCCGCTCGATCAACTCGAACAACTCGTCCAAGGTCACCACTGGAATCCACTCGCGATCCTTGGTGTCCATCCGAATACCCAGGGCGATTCCCCAACTGTTGCGATTCGGTGTTTCTTGCCGGAGGCCAACACAATCGCCCTACTCCTCGGTGAGCGAGGTCGGCAGCCCGTTCCCATGACGCGGCTGCATGAGGCAGGTCTGTTCGAAGCCATCGTCCCAGGGCCACTTGGAACCGACCCCTACCGTCTCCGCGTTATCGACCATGCAGGACAGGTATCGGAGCGGCACGATCCCTATGCCTTCCCGCCCCTCCTCACCGACTTTGAGCTGCACCTCTTCGCCGAAGGAACCTTCTTCAAAGCTTACGAAACCATGGGCGCCCATCTCCGGACGGTGCAGGGTATCGCCGGGGTCCATTTTGTCGTCTGGGCGCCGAACGCC
Organism: Nitrospira sp.; assembly: GCA_025363325.1. GTDB lineage: Bacteria > Nitrospirota > Nitrospiria > Nitrospirales > Nitrospiraceae > Palsa-1315. Next base: position 3,111 of record JANYEF010000415.1, read on the forward strand.
ACGCGAGTGAGTGTCGTGGGCGACTTCAACCAATGGGATGGCCGCCGCCATCCCATGACGAACCGCGGAGCAACCGGACTCTGGGAACTCTTCATCCCCGAACTCACAGACGGCACGCTCTATAAATATGAAGTCCGGTCGCGCCATCATGACGCACCGCTCCTGAAAGCCGATCCCTATGCAGTCGCATCGGAGCTGCGCCCCAAGACCGCCTCAATCGTCTGCACACTCTCCCCCTACCGCTGGAAGGACCAGTCCTGGATGACGGCGCGGGCACAGCAAGACCCGCTCGCCACGCCCCTCTCAATTTACGAGGTCCATCTTGGCTCCTGGATGCGTATCCCTGAGGAAGGGAATCGCTGGCTGACCTATTCAGAGCTAGCCACAAAGCTCATCCCCTATGTAAAGAATATGGGCTATACCCACGTCGAACTCTTACCGATTACCGAGCACCCGTTCGACGGATCCTGGGGCTATCAGACCACCGGCTATTTCGCTGTCACCAGCCGGCACGGATCTCCCGAAGAATTCATGGCCTTTGTCGATGCGGCACATCAGGCCGGAATCGGGGTGCTGATGGACTGGACACCCGCGCACTTTCCAGACGATCCTCATGGGCTCGCCCAGTTTGACGGCACGCACCTCTACGACCATGCCGACCCACGGCTCGGCTACCATCCTGACTGGCACAGCCGCATCTTTAATTACGATCGCGTCGAAGTCCGGAACTTCCTTTTGAACAGCGGGCTCTTTTGGCTGGATCGATACCATATCGACGGCTTGCGCGTGGATGCCGTCGCCTCGATGCTCTATCTCGATTACGGGCGGAAAGAAGGAGAGTGGATTCCCAATCAGTTCGGCGGGCACGAAAACATCGGAGCCGTCATGCTGCTGAAAGACCTGAACGTCCTGGTTCACCGTGACTTCCCTGGAGCTATTACCATCGCCGAGGAATCCACCTCCTGGCCGGGAGTCTCACGCCCCACCTATGCCGGAGGACTGGGTTTCACGTTCAAGTGGAACATGGGCTGGATGCACGACATGCTGGACTACTTCGGCCACGAGCCCGTCCACCGCCTCTTTCACCAGAATCAGCTGACGTTTGGGCTCCTCTATGCCTTCAATGAAAACTTCGTCTTGGTGCTATCGCACGATGAAGTGGTACATGGAAAGCGGTCGCTGCTCGACAAAATGCCCGGCGATGAGTGGCAACGTTTTGCCAACCTCCGTTCCCTCTATGGCTTGATGTATGGACATCCCGGAAAGAAAATGCTGTTCATGGGCGGAGAATTCGGGCAGTGGCGCGAATGGAATCACGACACCAGCCTGGAATGGCATCTCTGCGATTTCGATCGACACGTGGGGCTCCAGCGGTTCGTACGAGACCTCAACTGGCTCTACCGCCAGGAGCCGGCGCTGCATGAACTCGCCCAGCGATTGCGCGCCAGCCACCTTGCCCTCGTGCATCTCCACGAGGCGCTGCTCGACGATGGCCTGGTAGGCCTGGGTGGCGGCAAAGCGGTACTGGTGCTCGGCGGTGGCGTGCTCGATGCGTGCGGCCGTCGAGATCAGGTCGTCCAGCAGTTCGGCTTCCGACGCACCGCGGCGCTCCAGCCGGGCGGTGATGTTG
>JANYEF010000428.1 GCA_025363325.1 Nitrospira sp.
CAGCAAAAAGGCGTCGCGCGCGGTTTCCATGATGGCAGTCTGAAGAGGGTTCTTGTGGATCTCATTGCCTACGATAGTGGGCATGCCCGTGATTCGTTCGATCATGTTGCGAATAGGGCTGCCAGCTTGGGCTGCATCACATTCGAGGTCCATGGCACAAAACACGTAATGCGGACGAGAAGGTTTCTGCCAAAGTTCTTCCAATAAACTTAAAGAAGAGAGGACTGTCTGAGGACACTCTGTTTGATCGGTCGCCATTCGAATCCAACTTGCATCAGAGCCGTCGCTTCGGCGGATTGCAGGATCAGCGATAACAATGCTGGGAAGCTTAAGTTCGGTAGCGAAGTCGATTTCTTGAAGGAAGTATTTGTACGGTGAATCCTTCGCGGTTGCGGATTCTTGGCCTCGGAACGGTATGATGGCAACAAAGGCTCCACAACTAGCCATAATGCGCTTGATTCTGTCTGTAGAGTCCTTGAAACCCTCCTGATCTTTGGCGTCTCCTACTAAGCGGAATCCCTGGTCTGCCAAAGCGTGGCAGACGGCCTCTCCACTCATGGCATCATCTTTCTGCCATGAACAGCTGATGTATGCGTCCCGTGAATTCGAGGGATTTGGACGGTTGTCACCCGGATAGAATGCACGAATAATAGCCAGAGTTGTATCGGAGTCAAGATTGAGGTTTGGAACATCAATCCACGTTGTCCCCTTCATCAGCCCCTTCGGCTCTGTACCTGTCGGTTTTAAACAGACCACCCGAAATGCACCATAATTTGCACGCTCATCCATCGCAGAATTGTATTCAGCATTGATCCAACCTCGCGCCAGCGCCTCCTCGGATGCGATCAGGAGACACCCACGGCAGCGACTAATCGCCGACTGAAGATCCGTTGCGAGTAATGAGCCGCCGGCCAATTCGCGTTTGTCGTACCATACGGTGAAGCCCGCCTTGTCGGTAAGCCAGCGGTCGAGCTCCGAGACAAAACGGTGGTCCTTGTGCGCGTGACTGAGGAAAATGTCAAAATCACGTTTATTGATCGGCAGTGCCATCGGTCAATTTCCTAGAACAATACCATCTGCTTTCATCGAGAAGCTGCATTGAAGGATTGGTACCGTGATGAATTCATGAGAGATAATTCTTTTTGCCGGCAACCGCTTCGGTGATCGAGAGAAGAGAGATCCCTTCATTGGCCGTGTAGGTGCCTTGCTGGCCGTTCAATTTCGATAGGAGGCCTCCCTCATGGTGCAAAGCAATGCCTTCCCAGTAGGCGGCATTGAACACGGGGCTACCCGAACTGCCTTTTTCTGTTGGAGCACGGTAGTGGAGGCGACACACATCGGGCGTACTGGGCTTCCCCCCCTCCACCCCTTCATGATCGAGTAGAGCGTTGTCCTGGAACGAAAATTCCAATCCACCTCCACCTGGGTGACCGATGATGTAGACTTTCGCCGTGGGTTCCACAATAGGGAGATTCCTGGCGAGAGGGATGGCGGTCACGGTGGCCGGCTGTTCGGTCAGTCGAAGGATGCTCGCGTCATGGTGGTCGACTGGGGACAACCACACGATTTCCTTGATGCTGTATCGCTTGCGGGCATTAATGGCTTCGAAGACGATCTGGGCGTCGCTTGGTCTCAGGGCCCTGCTGGTTCCTTTCTCATTCACCACATGAAAGTTCGTTACGACCAGTAATTCATCCGTGTCGGCGTACTTCAGGTCCCGTGCCGATACGGCAAATCCCATTCCCATACGCTGACCGATGCCGGCATAGATGGCGGCCACCGAGCAGGCACGGTCCAACCCCAACTTCCACCATTCGTAGGATTGGGTCCCTTCGTTTCCAAGGATGGCTTCAAGTTGTCGTTTCTCTGGCGGAGGCATCTTTCGCTGAAGTGCGACGTCACTTGCTGAGAGACGCATCTGCGCCCCTGGCAGGTCCATGAGTTTTGCCCGCAAGGCTTGCAAGAGGCCTTTGCTGCGAGAATCGGTGGCGTCCCGCAATCCCCAGACTTCGCTGAACTGCCTGAGGGTACTACCGACCTCAAAGGGCCGTATCTTGGAGTCTGAAAGATAGGTGTGGAGGTACTGCTCCACCGCATCCAAGTTGTGAAGCGCTAAGTACGCTTCGGCTAGCGTCGCCGCATCCCAGCGGTCGCGCGTATGTTTTGGTTTATGGGTGATCGTCGCAATGACATTCTTGGCGAGTGTGGTGGTATTGATCGACGTAGGAATGGCCACGCCGCTCCGCTTAGCGAATGCAGTAATTGCGACGAGATTGATGGCATGCCAGGTATTTTTCGGATTCTGTTTGTAGGGTTTTCTGTAGGCATTGAGCGCATGTGCGAGCGCCGTTCGACTTTCCGGACAATGGGGATCTCCGGTATCGATGGCAATTTGTTTGTACGCGCGTCCAATCAGGCCGGTGAGCTCGCTCCATTCCTTATGACGGGAAGAGAGGCCGTCCAAGGCCTTCTCGGCCACGGCGATCGCGGCGGTCGCCTGGCCAGTTTCGATCAGGGCCTGTGCGTGCACTTTTTGCTCAGTGATCGCTTTGGGGTGCATTCGCACCACGCGTTCACTCAGATCTGTGAGCAAGGTAAACTGGCGCAGATCCTTGAGATCGCTGGTCATTTGCAAGGCCTCGCGGGCATCCGCACTTCCCTTCGGCCAATGAGCGCGGCCTAGCAGCTCTCTGGTGCGCCGGACCTTCTTGTCCGCCTCCTGTTGCGAGTCCATAGGACCTCCTTATAGCCCAAGAGCTTTTCGCAAGGCGTTGCGCACTTCGTCACGCGCAAAGTATTTCACGATCGAATGGCGCCAAGCGCCTTCATTGGTCACGCTAACGTCTTGAATGCGCTCCATATCCCCATCGCAAAAATCGTTGGCGATTATTGGATCGGCTCCGCAGACAACATCAAGATGGTCGTAGACGTTCACCCATTGTGACTTGATCAGTGGGGTGGGGTATCCGTTTTCACGAGTCCATTCCGGCTCCAAACAATCTTGCACTTCGTCGATGCCGAGCGGACTGCCCAGTGTCATCAACCCGTCGATGGCTGGGCATCCGGGGACACGCTTCAGGCAGTCGTAGGCGATGATCGTCCCCATGCTGTGACTGACCACGACATGTGGACCACTGGCTGGGGCAGCTTTGAGTGCGTCGATAAACAGTTTGCGGATATGGTCTTGCACCTTATAGGTTGCGCCTGGTCTTGGGGTGAACTCCTTGTTGAACAGGTAGAGGTAGGCATCGCGCACTTTCGCCTCCATGACCTTCTTCTTGATCCACCACGGAAGGGGAATGCGCTCAAGTTTGGTGGCATTCTTGTCGGTCGAGCCTTGGTCCCCTGCCTTCGCGATCTCTGCATCGGTCATTGTGGTATCTTGTGCGCGCATCGCCCGGATAAATTCCTTCTCTTTGTCATTGATGCCTATCGGCATGCCTGCGTCTCCTCCAGCATCAACCTCTTGGGGCGTTCCCTCTGAGACGCTTTCGTAGTCGGCCACGTTGGGATCTGGCTCTGGATAAAGTATATCGGCCCAGTACACCATCCTGGTGGTCACGCCTTTCGCTCCGAGATCCAAACCGCCACTACCCTTTGCAAGCGCACGCCGCCAGACTTGGTGAAGAATGTCCGCGGCAGGCTTGTTGGAAAGTCCATGAATAAATGTGACGTGTGGCATGAAGTCCTCCTGGGTGCGTCAGTCGCTGGTTAGCACAGTGCCTTGCCCTGAAACCATCGCCTCGCCTTACCTCGCCCTGCCATACTAGCATTGCCTTAGCCTGATGTGGATTCGTGCCTTTTCAAGTGACTGAATATTGCGCGGAGCCGATTGCGGTGGATTTTGGGTGGGCAAGGCATAGTCATGCCATGGCTGCAACCTTAGCCTATTCGCCTCGTAAAACCGCAAAGTCGCTCCCCCCATATACCTGCGGCTTCATCGACCGATTGTGACCTCGTTGCTCCCATTCCTGTTCTCCCGGATGAGCCAAAGGGTCAAAGAACAAAAGGTAAAGGATTAGGGAATGTCCTGGGCAAGACGGCAGCCGATGTTGCTGTAACGGGTGCCGGCGTTGTTCTTGTTCCGGGTCGATACACGATGGCTCTCCGATTCGTTGACCCAGAAGCCGCCCCGGAGCACGCGCTCCACATTTGAATCGTCAATGCTTAGCGACTCTGGTGCCACGGGGTCTTCATACTTGTTCAGGCACCACTCCCAAACGTTCCCCGCCATATCCATCACGCCCTGCTTTGTGGCCCCATTTGGATACAGACCGACGGCGGTCGCCAGGTTCAGCTGGCTTTGACCGCCATTACTCCGCGCCCCATCCCATCTCCCGGGCCAGGGAAAGTCGCGCGATGGATCTCCGCCTGTAGCAGCCTGTTGCCATTCCCATTCGGCAGGCAATCGGAGCTTCGAGCCGGTCCTTTGACTGAGCCACCGGCAAAAAGCGACGGCTTCATACCATGATACTGCCTCCCGAGGGGCGTTGGCTTCCTGCCATGAGGCTAAAGAAGCCCCCTTGCTTCGTTCGATGCCTTTCCAGCACTCCTCGTTTCGGTAACCATCATTCGCTTTGAGAAACGCCTCGAACTGCGCATTCGTGACCATGTATTTGGCCATGCGAAACGGCCGGACCTCGAAGACATGGTCGACACCCTCCAATTTGATTCGTCCCCCGGGGATCTCAATCCAGACGATATCCGGCAAACCGTCCGGACGCAGGCCAACACCAGGCCGCGGATCGCCGAATTCCGCGAGCTTTTGGCCGACCAACAGACGATCTTGGTGAGAGAGCGTTTTGCAATTGAGCCTCTCAATCAACATTTGCTGTGGGTGCAGCAGCGTCTCAAGGCGAAGAGAGGGAGTCTTGTTGAATCGAATCAGCGCCTGATGGATCGGCTGGACACGCTCGTGTCGCCACAGCTCTTGGAGATGTCCTCCGAGCTCATGCCATCGCGTGGCAGCCTCCTCCGCATAATCGATGAGTCGTAAGTCGGCCCCGCTGCCATCGATCCAGTCTTTTAGCTTTGTCCAGGCGACAAACAGTTTTTCATGGGCCACTTCCACCACTGTGTCCTGCTCGTTGCTGCTCTTCACCAACACCCTGCAGTCTGGCCCCGCAAATGCGTCGATGAGCTGCGCGGCGGCCTTGTTAGTTTTGAATGCAGCAAGACTCGCGCGCTTTCTGGTCGGCGGGCGCTCGCGTTCGAGGTGCACCAGCTCTGCAAATACCTTATCGAACGCGCCTCGGGCTTGTGCGTCCAACCCCGTCATGACCTGATCCGCCTGCGTGCCGATGGCGCCGGCCACCCCACCGATGGCTTTGTAGGCGTCGCGCGTGAAGGTCCGCTCGCGGCGACGCTCGAACAACTGCTTCAACGCATAGGCGACAAGCGGTAGACTCCCGGGCTCTTGGGCGGCTTCGCGCAGGATATCGTCAACCAATCCTGATTCGAAGGCGTATCCCGTCGCCTGTGCAGGCTTTTCGATCATGTCCTGCAAGGTCCTCGGCGACACCGGGCCCAGGTGATAGTTGTAGCCGGCATTGAGGATCCGAAGAATCGGCTCTGATTCTTCCAGACGCGCAATAAATTCGCTACGCACCGTAGCAACCACTCTCAGCCGGCTGTGTTTGTGGTGGCTTGTCTCCACGAGCTGCGCCAGAAAATTCCGAATATCCTCGTCGTGAAAGCCACCTGTGAACAGTTCTTCCAGTTGGTCGATAAATAGAACCAACTCCTGCCCCTGAGCCAGATGTGGAGAGAGAAGTTCCCCGATCATG
>JANYEF010000572.1 GCA_025363325.1 Nitrospira sp.
GGGCTGGACGGTTATTGACCAGGGGCATGGCTTGATTCCTGCCAGCCCTGCCGACAGTCTGCGCACCAGTTTCCGTGACTGTCTCTTGCCGGATGTTTTTCGTCAGGCCATTCGATCGCTCAACCATACTCCCGAAGGGAAGGAATGGCTCACGGATCGGCAGATCGACGATCTCCGCGACCAGATCGTCCGCCAGCCGAGTCGTACATTGCTGGAAGCCAATGAGGCGGTGCAGGCCCTCTTCTTCAAGGCCCAGGTCGATGTCAATGAAGTTACCGGGGAGAATGATCCGGTCGTGCAGTTGATTGATTTCGTCCATCCTGAGCGAAACATCTTTCACGCCATTAATCAGTTCCGTATCGACACACCGGGATGCGTGAAGAGCTGCATCATCCCGGACATTGTCCTGTTCGTGAACGGCATGCCACTGGTCGTGATCGAGGCTAAGATCGGTGATCCGAATACTGCTAATCCATTGCACGCTGCTTTTGAGCAATTGCTCCGCTACCGGAACTCGAGGTCTGAGACTGTTGCTGCCGGGTTGCGCGAGGGCGAGCCGCGCCTGTTCTATTCCAATCTTCTTTTGATCCGGACTTGCGGCGAGAAGGCGGAATTTGGAACGATTACATCCGGCCATGAGCATTTCTCTGCCTGGAAAGACATCTGGCCGGAAACTCGACGGTCCTACAAGCCGCCCCTTGGAATCGAACGTGAACAGGAACGGCTGATTCAGGGGTTGCTCGCGCCAGACACATTATTGGATGTGCTGCGGACCTGCACGGTCTTCATGGATACCGATGCGGGTAAGCGGGTGAAGGTGGTGTGCCGCTATCAGCAGTATCGCGCCGCCCGCCGCATTGTCGAGCGGCTGCGTAGCGGGAAGACCTCGGAGGAACGATCCGGAGTCGTCTGGCACACGCAAGGCTCCGGTAAATCGCTCACCATGGTCTTTGTGGCTCGGATGCTTCGGGCCTCTTCTGACTTGGCCGACTTCAAGATCGTGATGGTCAATGACCGCATCGACCTTGAGGAACAGCTTGTGGCCACGGCTCGGCTCATCGGTGGAAAGGTCAATGTGATTGAGAGCACTGCGCAACTCCGGGAACACCTGAGCAGCGATGCGTCCGACGTGAACATGGTGATGGTACACAAGTTCATGGAGCGGACAGAGGAGATGCCACTGATGGTGGCAGAAACGCTGGCCCATTATGGCAAACCACCGGCGGCGGAAACTTTCGGCACCGTGAACCGGTCGGAGCGGATTCTCTTGATGATCGACGAGGCGCATCGTACGCAAAGCTCGGATCTCGGTGACAACATATTCGAGGCCTTCCCACACGCGACCAGGATTGCCTTCACCGGGACGCCCCTTGTTACCGAGCAGCACGGTTCGAAGCGAACGGTGAAGCGGTTCGGGGAGTATATCGATACCTATAAGCTGATGGACGCGGTTGATGATGGCGCGACGCTGCAGATTCTCTATGAAGGCCGCACCGCGGACACTGCGCTGAAGGATAAGCACACCTTTGACACAAAGTTTGAGGACCTGTTCAAGGAGCGCACTAAGGAAGAGTTACTGGCTATCAAGAAAAAGTACGGCGCGAGCGGCGACATTCTCGAAGCGGAAAAACGCATCGAGGCCATCGCCCGTGATTTAGTGGGCCATTATATCGACAATATTCTGCCCGACGGATTCAAGGCACAGGTGGTGTGCCACTCCAAGCTGGCGGCTATCCGGTATCAAAAGTTCATACGAGCGGCGCTTGTCGAACGGCTGGATCTGGAGAAGCGGAAGGCTACGCCTAATCTAGGCTTGATCCGGCGCATCGCTTTCCTGAAGGCGGTGGTGGTCGTGTCATCCGACGCGACGAATGAACTCGCGGTCATCACGGAGGTCCGCAAGGAGGCCAAGCGCTGGAATGCGGTGGAGAACTTCTGTAAACCGTTTGATCTCAATGATCCGGATAAGGACCTCACGGGCATTGCGTTCCTGATCGTCTGCGACATGCTGCTGACCGGCTTCGACGCGCCGGTTGAGCAGGTCATGTATATCGATAAGCGCTTGCGCGAGCATAATTTGCTGCAAGCCATTGCCCGTGTGAACCGCGTGTCAAAGGGCAAGTCCCGTGGCTTCATCGTGGACTATATCGGACTGGCCAATCACTTGACCCACGCCTTGTCCATCTATGCCGAGGAAGACTCGCAGGACATTCAGCAGGGGCTAAAGAATCTGCTCACAGAAGTGCCGATTCTTGAGGAGCGATACCAGCGGCTTTTGCAGCACTTTCGTTCTGCCGGGATCGCGGAGATTGAGGGGTTTGTGAAGGGCACACTGAAAGAACCGGCAGCGGAGGTAGCCGTGGTGCATGCGGCAGTCAGCGCGATGAAGGACATTAAGCGGCGAGCGGATTTTGAAGTCTATCTAAAGGCGTTTCTCCAGAGCTTGAACCTTATTCTGCCGCACGAAGCGGGACATCCGTATCGAGGCCCGGCCCGGCGCTTCGGTTATCTATTGCGCATGGTGAAGGAGCGCTATAAGGACGATTCGCTCGATCTCGCCGATGCCGGGGCCAAGGTGAAAGCGCTCATCAACGAACACCTCATCGACCTCGGCATTAACCCAAAGATTCCTCCTATTGAACTGCTCTCTGCTGATTTTATGGCCAACGTACGGAAGCACGCCGGTGGCGATCCTGAGGCCAAGGCTAGCGAGATGGAGCATGCGATCCGTAAGCATTGCACAGTCCATTTCGACGAGGACCCAGCATTCTATAAACGGCTGAG
>JANYEF010000502.1 GCA_025363325.1 Nitrospira sp.
CAAACCGCCATCGCCGAGGTGCTCTCGGACATGGACGCGGAGATCGCAACATTGGAGCAACGCCGAGACAAGACCCGTGCTCTCAAGCAGGGCATGATGCAGGAATTGTTGACGGGGAGAACGCGCTTGGTATGAAACCGCTGCGGATCTTCATCAGCAGCGTGCAGAAGGAGTTTGCCGAGGAGCGGGCCGCATTGCGGAACTATCTGCGCGGTGATGCGCTGCTGCGGCGATTCTTCGAGCCGTTTCTCTTTGAGGAGACGCCGGCTGCCGACCGTCGGGCAGACGAGCTGTATTTGGATGAGGTGGAACGCTGCGATCTTTACGTGGGTCTGTTCGGCAACGACTACGGGGTTGAAGATGCAGCGGGCCTTTCGCCGACCCACCGGGAGTTCGATCTGGCGACCCGGCTGCGCAAACATCGGCTGATTTTCGTCAAAGGGGCCGACGACCGGCAGAAGCACCGGAAGATGCAAGCGCTGATCCGGCAGGCCGGGGCGCAGGTGATCCGTCGCCGGTTCGTGAGCGCCGCCGAACTGATCGCCGGACTCTACGCCGCGTTGGTGCAGTACCTCGAACGCCGGGAGCTGATTCGCACTGGTCCCTTCGACTCGGCTCCCTGCCCGAAAGCCACCCTGGCCGATCTGAACGAGGAGCGGATGGCATGGTTTCTGCGCCAGGCTCGTCGCGCCCGAGGCTTTCCCTTGCCGGAAGAGGCGACGCCGCAGGAGTTGCTGACTCATCTCAACCTGCTCGACGATGGACGCCTGACCCACGCCGCCGTGCTGCTTTTCGGCGCGCAGCCGCAGCGCTTTCTCCCTGCTTCAGAAGTGAAGTGCGCCCATTTCCACGGGGCAGAGGTGGCCAAGCCGATTCCGTCCTATCAGGTCTATAAGGGCACGGTGTTCGATCTGGTGGATCAGGCGGTGGACTTTGTGATGTCGAAGATTAATCTCTGGGTCGGCACCCGCGCAGCCGGGCCGCAGGCCCCGGTCGCGTATGAGATTCCCCGTGACGTGGTGACAGAGGCCCTCGTCAACGCCGTGGCGCATCGTGATTACACCAGCACCGGCAGTGTGCAGGTCATGTTGTTCGCCGACCGGCTGGAAGTCTGGAATCCCGGTGCGCTGCCGCCCTCGCTGACGCTGGATATGTTGCGTGAGCCCCACGGCTCGGTGCCCGCCAATCCGTTGCTGGCGGAACCGCTCTATCTGACGCAATACATCGAGCGGATGGGGACCGGCACCGGAGACATGATCCGGCGGTGCCGAGAGGCAGGCCTTCCGGAACCGGAGTTTTCGATGTCGGACGGGTTCGTCATCACCATCAGGCGCACAGTCCAGCAGAGAATCGGAGAAGCCAGTGGACGGCCAGAGTCACAGCCAGAGTCGCGGCCAGAGTCACAGCCAGAGTCGCTTGAACGGCGTGTGCTGGGCTTGCTGGCCGATGGCCCGTTATCCAAGTCTGAGCTGTCCAGCCGGTTGGGGCAGAAAGAAGTGTCGGGCCACCTCAATCAGGTGATCCGGGTCTTGCTGGCCGATCAAACCGTGGAATACACCAGGCCGGAGAAGCCGACCAGCCGGTTGCAGCAGTACCGACTGACGGACAAAGGAGCCGACTTGCTGGCCGAAGCCCGCCGGAAAGACGGGCAGGTATGAGCCCCGTCGGCCAACGAGAGAAGCGCACTCAGCAGCGCGTGGTGAAGCTGTTCCGCGAGCAGCTCGGGTACGACTATCTCGGCGACTGGACCGACCGAGCGGGTAACCGCAATCTCGAAGAGGAATATATTCGAACATTCCTGCGCGACAAGCAGGGCTGCGACGAGGCGCTGATCTCACGGGTGCTGTACCTCCTCGACAAAACGGCGTGTGACACGAGCAAAAATCTGTACGACCGCAACAAGGCCGTCTACGAATTGCTGCGCTATGGCGTGAAGGTGAAGGCTGATGTTGGGGAGAACACCCAGACTGTCTGGTTAATCGATTGGAAGAACCCTGAGAGGAACCAGTTTGCCATCGCCGAAGAAGTCACCGTGTTGGCCGCCGATGCCAAGGCCCACGGCAAGCGTCCGGATGTGGTGCTGTATGTGAACGGGATTGCGCTCGGCATACTGGAGCTGAAACGCTCCACCGTCTCTGTGGCTGAGGGCATTCGCCAGAACCTGGATAACCAAAAGAAAGAGTTCATCCAACCCTTCTTTTCCACGATGCAGTGGGTGATGGCGGGCAATGACACGGAGGGCCTGCGCTACGGTGCCATTGAGACGAAGGAGAAGTATTACCTCACCTGGAAGGAAGAGAGCAGCGTTGAGAACCTTCTTGACCGGGCGCTGATTCAGCTCTGTGCCAAAGCGCGCTTCCTCGAACTGATCCACGACTTTATTGTCTTCGACGCCGGAGTGAAGAAGCTGTGCCGCCCGAACCAGTATTTCGGCGTGCGCGCCGCGCAGGAACGTGTGACGCGCCGCGAGGGGGGCATCATCTGGCACGCACAGGGTTCAGGTAAGAGCCTTACGATGGTGTGGCTTGCGAAATGGATTCGTGAGCACGCCAAGGATCCCCGTGTGCTCATCATTACCGATCGCAAGGAGTTGGATGAGCAGATCGAAAAAGTCTTCATGGGCGTCCATGAAGAGATCTACCGGACGACGAGTGGCGCAGATCTTGTTGCCACGCTCAACGTTACAACACCGTGGCTTGTGTGTTCGCTCATTCACAAGTTTGGCGGCAAGGAAGAAACGGAAGAGGGCGGCGATATTTCAGGCTATATCGAGGAACTGAGGAAGGCCTTGCCGCCCGGCTTCGCCGCCAAGGGCAATCTCTTCGTCTTCGTAGACGAGTGCCACCGCACGCAGTCCGGTGACTTGCACCAGGCGATGAAAGGACTCTTGCCGAGCGCCATGTTTATCGGCTTCACTGGCACCCCGCTCTTGAAGACGGATAAGCAGAAGAGCATCGAGATCTTTGGCCCCTACATTCACCTGTACAAGTTCGATGAAGCCGTGAAAGACGGTGTGGTCCTCGATCTTCGTTACGAGGCGCGAGACATCGATCAGCGCATCACCTCGCAGAAAAAGATCGATCAGTGGTTCGAAGCCAAGACGAAGGGCCTGACCAATCTTGCTAAGGCGCAACTCAAGCAGCGCTGGGGCACAATGCAGAAGGTGTTGTCCAGCCAGTCGCGACTCGAACAGATTGTCGCCGATATTCTCATGGACATGGCGACACGTGATCGCCTGCAAAGCGGTCATGGCAACGCGATGCTGGTCGCAGGCAGCATCTATGAGGCCTGCAAGTTCTACGATTTATTTTCCAAGACCGACCTCAATGGTAAGTGCGCTATCGTCACCTCCTATTCCCCTTCAACCGCCGATATCAAGGGTGAGGAAAGCGGAGAGGGGGAGACCGACAACATCGAGAAATACAACACGTATTGCCAGATGCTTGCCGACTGGTTCAATGAGCCACCGGAGACGGCGGTGAACAAGGTAGAGAAGTTCGAGAAAGAGGTGAAAAAGAAGTTTATCGACGAGCCGGGGCAGATGAAGCTCTTGATCGTGGTGGACAAGCTGCTGACCGGCTTCGACGCGCCCTCGGCGACCTACCTCTATATCGACAAACAGATGCGCGATCATGGGTTGTTCCAGGCGATTTGCCGCGTGAACCGACTGGACGGAGACGATAAGGAATACGGCTATATCATTGACTACAAAGACCTGTTCAAGAGCCTGGAGGGTGCGGTGCGCGACTACACCTCCGGCGCGTTCGACGGTTATGAGAAGGAAGACGTGGCCGGGTTGTTGGAAGACCGGTTGGACAAAGCACGGGAGCGGCTGGAAGAAGCGCTGGAGGCTATACGCGCGCTGTGCGAGCCGGTTGACGTGCCGAAGGACCAGCCTGCGTATCTCCGTTATTTCTCCTCGAAAGAGTCTGGCAACGCGACGCAGCTAAAAGCGAACGAGCCGCAACGGCTTTCGCTCTACAAGCTGACGGCCTCGTTGGTTCGTGCCTATGCCAATCTCGCCAGCGAAATGACAGAGGCCGGATACACTGAGGCGCAGGCCGAGGCGATCAAAAAGGAAGTCACCTTTTACGAGAATCTTCGCAATGAGGTCAAGCTGCATAGTGGGGATGCCATTGACCTGAAGCAATATGAGCCGGCGATGCGACACTTGATTGATACCTACATTCGAGCAGAGGGAAGCGAGGCGGTATCGGCGTTTGACGACCTGTCGCTGGTGCAACTCATCGTGGAACGGGGAATCGATGCGGTAAAGGCGCTGCCAGATGGCTTGAAAAAGAATAAGGAGGCCATGGCAGAAACTATTGAAAACAATGTGCGCAGGCTCATCATCGACGAGTCACCGATCAATCCGAAGTATTACGAGAAGATGTCCAAGTTGCTCGATGCCTTGATTACGCAACGCCGACAAGCGGCGCTCGATTACCAGAAATATCTTGAGGAGATCGTGGCGCTCACAAAGAAGGTGATGCATCCAGAAGCCGGGTCCTATCCCACGTTACTCAACACACCGGCTAAGCGCGCGTTGTATGACAACCTTGGTAAGAAGGAGGTCTTGGTTCAGGCCGTGGATAGCGCCGTCAGATCGAGCAGACAGGACGATTGGCGCAGTAATGTATTTAAGGTGAAGAAGGTGAAATTAGCGATTCAGGCAGCGCTTGAGCAAAGCCTTCTTCACGGAATCAGCGCATCTGGCGATCCCACTTCCAGTCCGAAGGCAGAGCATCCGGCTGACTATGAGGCGAAGTCTGCAGAATCGATAGAGACCCTGGTAGAGCGAGTCCTCACATTAGTGCAGAACCAAGATGAATATTGAACGAAGCCGAATTACGGTAAGCGGCTTACCGGTAGAGATTGTTCGAAAGGCTATCAAGAACCTTCACCTTGGTGTCTACCCGCCGAATGGTCGTGTGCGAGTAGCCGCTCCCGTGAGGGTCCATGATGAAGCAGTACGGCTGGCCGTCATCTCAAGGTTAGGCTGGATCAAGCGACAGCGGAGGCGCTTTCATTCTCAAGAACGGCAGTCAGCCCGAGAATACGTGTCGCGTGAGAGCCACTACTTCCTCGGTCACCGGTATTTGCTGAATGTGCTTGAAGGCGACGGCCCTTCGCGAGTTTCCAGGAAAGGCAATAAGGTTCTTGAGCTTCAGGTTCCTGTCGGGGCTAGTAGAGACAAGCGTGAACAGATCCTACTCGCCTGGTATCGGAAGAATCTCAAAGTGCTAATCCTGCCTTTGATCGAGAAGTGGGAAGCCAAGATAGGTACGAAGGTTGAGAGCTGGGGCGTAAGAAGGATGAAAACAAAGTGGGGCAGTTGCAACAGCGCTGATCGGCGAATCTGGTTAAATCTTGAGCTAGCCAAGAAACCTATTCACTGTCTTGAGTATATTCTCGTTCACGAGATGGTGCATCTCATCGAACGGAAGCACAATGACCGCTATATCGTGCTAATGGATCAATTCCTGCCAAGCTGGCGGCAGCGCCGAGATGAATTAAATCATGCGCCGTTAGCCCATGAGACGTGGAGCTACTGATTTTTGGTCGTACTGCTCTCCTCAAAGAGAACCAAACGGGACCAGGTTTTGCAATCATAGATCCGCCGGTTCCCCGCGAGCGCGTGGATGAACCCTCTTAAAGAGAATTGAGCAAGCTGGGAAGAATATGTATAGTGATAATGATTGCTCGACAACCAGTGAAGATGGACAGAGGTCTCATTCCAGACTGAGGGGGACATGAAAAGTCATCGTATAGATCTCAAGAATATCGCTCGTCGGGCCATGATCGAACGCGGCCTCTTGCCGGATTTTTCTGCCGAGGCGATGGCCGAGCTTGCCCGCATACAAGCTGCTGCCACCGGCCGGCACTCGGACATGCGTGACTTAAGGGGCCTACTCTGGGCGTCGATCGACAACGACGACTCCCGAGACCTCGACCAACTCACCGTGGCTGAACCACATCCTGATCGGTCTGTGAAGGTTCTGGTCGCGATTGCCGACGTGGACGCGCTGGTCACGAAGGAATCTGCCCTGGATGCGCATGCCAAGCACAATACGACGTCGGTCTATACGGCAGGCGACATGTTCCCCATGCTGCCTGAGAAGCTATCGACCGATCTGACCTCGCTTGGCGAAGGGCAGGACCGCCTCGCGATTATCGTGGAGATGGTAATTGCGGAGGATGGGGCGGTCCTCAGTTCGACCCTCTTTCGAGCCCTGGTCCACAACCACGCGAAGCTGGCCTATAACGGCGTCGCCGCGTGGCTCGCAGGGGAGGCGTCCGCGCCTGAGCGGGTCACGGCTGTCTCCGGGCTCGATGCGCAACTCCGCCTCCAAGACCAGGTCGCGCAGCGCCTCAAGGCGCGGCGACACCAGCAGGGAGCGCTGAGTCTTGAAACGATTGAGCCACGAGCCGTGTTTGAGGGTGAGGTGTTGACTGCTCTCAGGGTCGAGCAGAAGAATCGCGCGAAGGAGCTGATCGAAGATTTTATGATCGCGGCCAATCAGGCGACCGCGTCCTATCTCAAGGGGAAGGGCGTGCCCTCCTTCCGCCGGATCCTGCGCTCTCCCGAACGTTGGCAGCGGATCATCGAGGTGGCTGCGCGCTGGGGCGAGCACTTACCCCCGGAGCCGGACGCGCGTGCACTCGAAGTGTTCCTCGTCGCGCGTCGGAAGGCCGACCCCCTCAGATTTCCCGATCTGTCCCTAGCCATTGTGAAGCTCATTGGCAAAGGCGAATATGTGCTGGATCAGTCTAAAGATGGCGCTCCCGAACATTTCGGGCTTGCCGTGAAGGGGTACACCCATTCCACGGCTCCCAACCGGCGCTTTCCCGATCTCATTACCCAGCGGCTGATCAAAGCGGCGCTGGCCGGCGCGTCAACGCCGTATCACCCGGAAGAACTGAAGTCTCTGGCTGACCACTGTACCGAGAAAGAAGACGATGCGGAGAAAGTCGAGCGGCAGCTCCGCAAATCTGCCGCTGCCCTCTTGCTCGAATCGCGGATTGGACAGCGCTTCGACGCCATTGTGACGGGCGCGTCAGACCGAGGCACGTGGGTCCGGCTCCTCGAGCCGCCGGTCGAAGGGAAAATGGTGACGGGCGCAAGTGGCCTCGACGTCGGAGACAGTGTGCGAGTGGAACTCGTGAGCACGAACGTCGAACGAGGGTACATCGACTTCGTCAGAGTTTGATGACGAGGGAGTCGCCGTTCTCTGGTTTGTCTGGTTCATCTGGTTTCTCTGGTTGATCTGGTTAGTCTGGTTCAACCAAATAAACGAGACAAACCAAACAAACCAGATCAACCAGCCGATTTTCACGGTCTTGCTATCAGATCTGTTCTACTGGCCGCTTGTCCGGTGTCTCCAAGCTGGTGCGGCCGAGTGTGCCGTTGCGGTAGTCCAATAAGAGAATCCTCGCCGCTTTGTCTCGGTCCAGCCCGCCGCCGCTCCTGGTCAGTAGGCAGCCGCGCTTTCTCGCGATAGCGTCAATCACCCCCGCACTCGTCAGCCCGTCCACCGCAAAACCGTAGCGGGCCGTGAGCCGGGCTGGATAGCGCACAAGCAGAATGGTGGCGAGAAACTCGGCGACCGCTTCGTCATCGACGACCTTGTGGCCTATAGCATTGACCGTGGCGAGCAGGAGGCCCACGTGAGGATCTTTGATGGTCCCCCACAATAGTCCGGGTGAGTCGGTGATGGCCATGTGGTCGTTCAGTTTGTGACGTTGCTGGACTTTGGTCACGGCTGGTTCGTCGCCTACACGAGCGACGTGGCGCTTGAGAAGCCGGTTCATCAAGGTCGATTTTCCGACGTTGGGGATTCCCATGATCAGCATGCGCAGTGGTTTCACGCTGCTGTTGCGATGTGGCGCAAGCGGCAGACAGA
>JANYEF010000561.1 GCA_025363325.1 Nitrospira sp.
ATGTGAAAGACCGATAAGGGATAGTCGGTGCCAAAGAGGAGCCGCTCGTGAATTTCTGGATACCGGCACAGGTGAAGCAGCATCCGTAGGCGATTGGGCAGCGTCAATGCGGAGATATCGGCATAAAAGTGCGGGTAGCGCTTTACGAGGTCACGCAGCGTCGGCAGAAACTTTTCATAGAGGATCAGCCCGTAACTGCACGCGTGCGCGGCAATGACGGTCGCTCCTTCATCGAGCGCGACTTTGAGTCGTTCGGGATCGCCGACCGATTGATCTTTGCCAATCAGGCTGAATTCATAGCCCACGTGGCTGAGAAATGGTAGCTTGCGTTCGGCTAGTGCGCGATAGAAGGGCTTGTATTGCGAATTGGCCGGGTCGAACTGTTTGGCATTGGGCAACACTTTGACGAGCACGGCGCCGGCATCGGCGCAACGATGCACTTCGTCGATTGCGTCCCTCCGCTGAGGATTGATCGAAACCCCTGCGAGCAATTCCTCCGGGTGGGCATGGGCTGTCTTCAGCACGTAATCGTTGCTGATGAGAAAGTCCGTCTGCTCGCAGCTGAGTCGGCCGTTCTGATCGTAGACCCCGTCCATGCCGAGGATCACGGCCTGATGGACGTGACGTGACGCGCGCAATTCGGAGAGCAGATCGTCGAGGTATTTCCTGTTCGCTTCCCGTGGGTTCGATGGAGACAGTTGGTGCTTCCACAGGAGGAAGCGAAACAACGGACTCTTGAGCATCTTCGGGGAGATGTAGCAGCCGTTGTCCCCGTCCGGGAACGCGGCCAGATGCACATGGCAGTCGATCAGGGTTTTGCCGGTCATTGGACAATGGCTATTGGTCAATCGTGGAGACGTCGTCAGTTCAGATAACTCATAACTCAGCACTTCCTCGGAGTCGTTCCATCGCGATTCGTTTCAGACTTCGCAGGTCCATTTTCCCAGTGCCCAACAGTGGCAAGGCCTCGACTTTGACGAAGTTGCTGCGGGAAGGAATGAAGAGGTTTGGGAGGCCATCGGCAGCGAGCTTCGCAACGATCTCGGGGATGCGGGCATCGTCGAGGGTGTGAAGGACGGCCAGGCGTTCGCCCTTCTTTTCGTCGGGAATGCCGGTGACGGCGAAGACTTGCATGTCGGCGCCGGCGGCCTGCTGCAATGCTTCTTCGACGCGGCCATGTGGGACCATCTCACCACCGATCTTGGAGAAGCGTGAGAGTCGGTCGGTGATCGTCAGGAATCCATCCTCGTCCAAAGTCGCGATGTCGCCAGTGATGTACCACCCATCACGCAGGGCGTTGGCCGTCAGATCCTCACGCCCCAGGTACCCCTTCATGACGTTGGGCCCCCGCACCAACAACATGCCTGGCGTTCCTGGTGGCAATGAGGCGAAGCTGTCGGGATCGACGATTTGCACAGACACGCCGGGCAACGGTTGGCCGACAGTTCCCCGCCGTGAGGCCGCTTGGAAGTATCCGGCGGCTCGGAAGTCCGGACAATTAACAGCGACGACGGGAGCACATTCGGTGACGCCGTAGCCCTCGATCGGTTCGATGCCGAACCGATCTTTAAATGCCTGCGCGAGCCGTGACGAGAGCTTCTCAGCGCCGGTCAGGACCACGCGCAGCGAGCTGAATTGCTCCGGGGTACAACGGCGCTGATACAGCTGAAGAAAGGTCGGCGTGGTGACGAGGAATGTGATCCGATAGCGACGCACGAGTTCCCCAATGGCTGCGACGTCGAGCGGCGAGGGATGAAAGACCATGCCCACGTTTTTGAACATGGCCAACCAGAAAACGAGAAAGCCGAACGAATGGAAAAACGGAAGGATGCCAAGCACTCGCTCGTCCTGATAGAGATGGAGGACCTGGTTGGCCCCCTGTGTATTGGCGTCGACGTTGAAGTGAGAGAGCATCACGCCTTTCGGTTCCCCGGTACTGCCGCTGCTGAAGATGATGGTGGCCAGGTCGTCCATTGTCAAAGAAGTGTTCTGTCCACAGGCCCGTTCGATCAGCCGCGCTGGGGCGAAGAGGGCGAGGAGGCTCGCGACGAGTTTCTGTTTTGTACCGATGGTGCGGGCGACCTCCTCCAGCCAAATAATCGACGGCCCGTCCGGCAGATCCAGCTTGGCCTTCTCGACAAAGATTCGGCTGGTGACGATCGTGCGAAGGCCGGCGAGTCGCACAGCTGCTTCAAGGCCGGATTTGCCGACCGTGTAGTTCAAATTGACGATGGTTTTCCCGCACAACGGGGCCGCCACGTTGACCAATGCGCCGGCGACGGTCGGCGGGAGTAGGATGCCGACATGACTCTGGTCGTCCCAATGGGGCCGAAGCACTCTGGCGAGCATGATGGAGCCGATGAGGGCTTGAAGCGACGACACATGCGGGCGGTTCTGATCTGCCATGGCAAGTTTGAACGGATGTCTCCGCATGGCACGGATAAATTCACGGTGCAGCGGGCGGCGATAGGATTTGCGCAGGCGCCAAGCCGCTTCTCCGAGTGTGCGAATCGCGTCGCGGAGCTTGTGCGCCGGCGTGTCCGAAGGCAGCGGTTGGCCGAATGACACTGAGACCGGGTAAGGAATGCGCTCCGGCCATTTCGTGAGGAAGCGGCCGCGCTCAAAGCTGAAGATGCTGCCCCACACGCGATCCAAGTGCACGGGGATGACCGGCACCTGCCGTCCCTTCACAATCCGTTCGAAACCGCGGCGAAACGGCAGCAGCGTGCCGGTGCGAGTGATCTGCCCTTCAGGGAAGATGCAGACGATCTCTCCGTCGTCGAGCGCCTGCCCCGCGCTGCGCAGCGCCCGGAGAATCATGCGTGGGCCGCCTTCCGAAGCAATCGGGATGACCTTCATGGCGGTCATCAACCATGTGAACAGCGGGTGCGTCGCATACGCGGCATCCACCACGAACCGTATGGGCCGATCGACGCTGGCCATCAGCAAGAAGCCATCGACGAACGACACATGATTCGGGACGAGCAGCGCCCCGCCGGATTGGGGAACATGATGCTGGTTGACGATGCGGATGCGATAGAGCGTGTTCGTCAAGATGACGAGCAGCAGCCGCAGGAACATATCGGGCAAGAGCCAGAGGGCCCACAGCATGCCCAGCATGGTCACTCCGGCGGTGACGAGAAAAATGCTGCTCGTCGAGAGCCCGGCATTGGCGAGCGATCCGCCGGCGAGCGATCCCAAGAGAATTCCTGTGAAGACGCAGGTGTTGGAGAACGAGATGACGGCACCGCGCCGATCGGGCGGCGATTTCCATTGGAGAATAGCGTTCAGCGGCACGAAGATGAAGGAGCAGGAGACTCCGAGGAATCCCAACACCAAAAACGTTCCGAACAATGGGGGTGTCAGTGCGCCGAGCAAGGACAGCGTGATGAACACACCCGTGGCTCCCAAGGGGATCAGTCCGTATTCAATTCGGTTTTGAGAGAGCCGTCCGACCAATATCGCACCGAGGCCAATGCCGACGGACAACAGCATGAGCGGGAGCCCTGACATTGCATCCGAGAGACGCAGAACGGCTTTGGCATAGACAAGCACGTTTTGGGCGAAGAGGCTCGCGATCGTCCAGAAAAATATTTCTCCTGGAATGGCAAGGCGCAGCAGGCGTTCTGTCTGAATGGCAGCCCAGGCGCCGCGGATCGTCGAGCCCACGCCGCCGGTCGCGCGGGCGGGCGAGACATGGGGGATGGCAAAAGCTGCAACCAGGCCAACCACCGACAAGGCGGCCAAGACGAGGGGCGCCATCCAGAGCTGGTCACCGGCGGTCTGCAAGAGAAAGCCTCCGGCTGCCGTGCCCGTAAGGATAGCGGCAAAGGTCCAGACCTCCAACAGGCCGTTGCCTGCAGCGAGTCGTTCATGCGGAATCAACTCGGGGAGAATGCCGTATTTCGACGGGCTGAAGAGCGCGCTGTGCACACCCATGCCACATAAGACGATCAACGGCAGAATCCCACCGGTGGGGTTCAGCCAGAGTGCAGCTGTGCCAGCACACATGAGCAGAACCTCGACGATTTTCATCGAGATGATGACCGTACGTTTGCTCAGCCGATCGGCCAAGGTGCCGCCGACCAACGACAGCAACACCATCGGCAAGGTGAAGATGATAAAGGTGAGCGCGGTTTGCGTCTGTGCCGCAGTTTCCAGCTCAGGGCCCGGCGCCATCTGCGCGGTGGCTTGCCGGATGGCCAGCAAGGCCACCATGAACTTCCAGGCATTGTCGTTGAACGCGCCGAAGAATTGCGCGATGAGAAGGCCGCGAAGGGGGTGCGAAATAGGCCTGATATCTGAAGGTTTGTGCTGAAGACTGTCCACCAGAAAAGGCCTCGTATGGTCTGCAGTGTGCCAGTGTTTGGAGTCGGAGGCAAATGTTTCCTTTCCCCTCAATTTGTATGAATCGCACAATGGCTTGTCTTCACAGAGACAGCCAGAACAGCTTCATACGAGTCTGTTCCTTGGCCGTGTTCATTCCCACCAGCCCTCCGAAGAGATCCCAGGAGGTTCCCCTCTCCGTCTCATGTCGATACCGATACAGCGGGATGATCGGGTTGAATTCAAAGACTGATTCCCTGGGAGAGGTTATGCGCCTGACCAGGGCCATCTTTGAGGCTCCGAGAAAATGGAAGTCGGAATGGTCTGCATCCGGATGCTCGTATGAGACCAGCCACCACAGCAGACTGGCCGATGTGACGTTGCCTTGCCGGGTTTTGTAATCGACTAGCGGCCACAAGAATGAAAACTCCGCGTCGCCGGTTTCATGCGTGGACGCGTACTTGTACAGGGGAAAGAGACGGTCGGTCGTGCCAGCCGACGTGGCATGGTGCTCGAAGAGCGACCATGTTCCGAATCCCAGCACATTGAATCGAGTCTCGTCTTGATTATGGGCCCGTTCATAGCGCCAGAACGGGATCAACGTATCGGTGTTTCGCGACGGCATGCGCTCATGCTCGTAGACCAGCAGGACATTCGTTCGTGCGACGTCCTGAGTGAGGTCATGTTGGTAGCTGTAGAGGGGGAAGAGTCGATGGCTGCGGTAAGTAGGTGTCTCTTCTTGACGATAGATCGCCAGTTGTGAGACTCCACCGATTGACAGGACGGACTGGCTTTCTTCGCTCCGGTAGTCATAGAACGGGAAGAAGAACCCGCTACTGCCCTCAGGTGCCCAGGTATGGCGAACCCAACTCATCGGAATAGCTGGTTCGAGGCCAATCAAGGACCAGCTTGTTTCACCCGTCGTCTCATCCTTTGCCATGCTCGCGATGGGAAAGAGACTAGTCTGGCTCGTGGTCGGTGACGTTGTGCGCCAGAACATCCAAAGCGCGGAGAATGAGGTGGTGTCGGTCGTGTCGTCGGCACGGTAGCTGTAGAGCGGAAACAGCCGATCATGCACAGAGGAAGGCGTGGCCTCGTGCGCGTAGAGCGACAAGGCAGGTATGCCGCCGATCGCAGGGAGACCGATGGCCGAAAGGCGGTGGGCTTCACCGGTGTGTTGGTAACTGTAGAGCGGGAAGGCATGGTGAGCGCTCTGTGTGGGGCTGCTCTGAGATCGGAAGAGACTCACCGGTTCGACTCCAAGCAGATTGATCGTGGTCTGCCCTGTTTCTTCATCGTGAGCATAACGATAGAGCGGGAATACACGGTTCGTCACGCTGGACGGCGTCGTCTCGTGATGAATGAGAGAGGCAGACCCCATCCCCAGCATGTCGAATTCGGACGCTTGCTGTGTTGTGTCCTTTCGATAACGGTAGAGGGGGAAGAAACGGTCGCTCACCTGGGATGAAGAATCGTCATGCTCGTAGAGGGACCAGGCGGCAAGCTGGCCAAATGGTGGTAGCCCCAACGCGCTGAATCGAGTTCCACCGGCATGTTCGCTGCGATAGCCGTAAAAGGGAAACAAGTGGTCCAACGTGTGCGCGTCGTTGCCGTCGTGGCGATACAGCGCCATGGACTCAATTCCGAGAAGGCTGACACGCCAGTCCGCCTTGGTGGTCGCTCCGGCATAGTCCCAGAACGGGAGGAGTCGATCGGCGGTCTGAGCCGGTGTGGTCAGATGACGGTACAAGAACATTGCGTCGAATTCGGTTTCATCCTTTAACAGATCGTGCCGGTACCGATAGAGCGGAAACAGTCGATGTCGAAACAGAGACGGACTCGATTCCTGCCGGTACAAGGCGATTTCTGATAGGCCAAGAAGCGAGAAGGAGCTGTTGTCGCCGTGTCGGAAGTAGTCGTACAAAGGAATGAGACGATCTTCGGTCAGATCGTCCTGGCTCCGGTGGAGATAGAGGGACAAGCGGCGATAGCCAAGCGCGGAAAGCTGAGAAGATCCATCCCGGCTGTAGTCGTAGTTGTATAGGCCTATGAGCCGGTGAGTACTGTGGTTCGGGTCGTCTTCATAGCGAAACCAAGACGCGTCGCGATAGCCGAGTAAATCGAATTCATGGGTCTGGCTGTCGGCGTTGCCCTCGTATCGATACAACGGGAAAAATCGATCGATGGTGCCGGATGGTGCAGTCTGATGACGGTACAGGAGGAGCGCG